>JAOZTS010000119.1 GCA_029939035.1 Candidatus Altimarinota bacterium
AATCCCATCGTTTACAGGATTTAGACCTGTTCCAATTCCAACAATTGCTTTTTCGATTGGGCCGAGAGTGCTCTTGTCCCATGGTTGGATCTGGATCGTCTTTGCATCCGGAATAGAAACATTTGCTACCGCTTTGACTGGTTGGGTAGCTCCATAAACATCTACAGGAATATTTTCAACTAGAGAAGCATTTGCTCGTCCTACTTGTAATCTTGAAAATTCTTCATTCAAATGCACAATTGCTTTGTCGAAATCAGCTTTTGCCTTGTTGATAACTTCTTGATAAGTCATAGATGTGAATTTAAGTAATAATTGTTCCAACTTTGCCACCAGTAACAGCTTTTTTGATAGTTCCTTTTTTATTTAAATTGAAAACTAACATTGGTAATCCCCCACTTTTGCACAACGAAGCGCATGTGAGATCCATTACTCCCAAACTCTTCTCTATCACCTCTTGATACTTCATCGAAGTGTATTTTTTCGCATTCTTGTACTTCATTGGGTCCTTGTCGTAGACGTAATCGACTTTCGTCGCTTTCAACAACACATCACATTCCATCTCCAAAGCTCGCAATGCTGCCGCAGAATCAGTCGTAAAGTAAGGACTTCCAGTTCCTCCAGCAAAGATCACAATTCGTCCCTTATCCATATGATTTCTCGCACGTTTCGGTAAATAATTCTCCATAGCTTTCTCACAAGGCAGAGCACTAACCGCTCGCACATCAGCTCCAACTTCTTTCAACGCACTTTCAAAAGCCAAACCATTCATCACAGTCGCCATCATTCCCATCGTATCCGAAGTTACACGCCCCAGAGTCAAATGCTTGTTGTCCCGAAATCTCCAAATATTTCCTCCTCCTATCACAACTCCAACCTGACATCCCATTTTCTGCAAATTCGCAACTCTCTTTGCCAGATCCATAATAGTTCCCCCTTCAATTCCACTTTCTTGTTTCCCCTTAAAGACCTCCCCTGAGAGCTTTAGAAGCACTCTTTTATATTTTAGCTTCGCCATATTTAAGACTTTAATAATAACCAAGTTAATCCGACACCCAATACAATTCCCACCAAAAATATCACCGGCATCTTTCGATCAGATTTTTCCTCATGAGCATTCGCCAAATCCGTCAACAAATCAGTACTCACAATAATATCCTCATCAACATGCTGATCAAAAACCTCCTCATAAGCATGACTCGCAATCAAATTCACGAACTTATCAAACTTTACCTTCACCTTCGTATGCGGATTCAACTTTGCCTCTTCAGCATCTCCAACACTCACCGCCTCCAAATTACCAATAATTTTTTCCTCTTGCTCAATAAGCGCTTCAACCTCTTTTTCCTCTATATGCTCAATCTTAAACTCCGCATCATCATCGTCGTTGTCATTTCCCCGAAGATTTATTGTACCATCATCAAACATGTGAAAATATTAACATATGCGGAAAAGAAGGGAAATGGAATTTCACGTATAATATTTAGAACACTACCCAATCTGATCAAGCTGCTTTAGCAACATTTTCGCCCGTTCATCGTCCTCCAATTTGCTTTTTTTTTCGATTTCTATCAATTTATCACGAGTTTCCTTCTCTTTGAGCCTTTTCGCACCATCTAAACGCTCAGCAGAATCTTCGTCAATTTGAACCAAAGTTTTAATTTCCTCTTCAAAAACCTTAATATATTTGGCCATATCCTCCGGCGATGCAGACATCATCAAAGCAGCTCTTTCATCTCTTTCTTCCTGTGAAATCGTTTTAAGAGCCTCAGAACCATTTATAAGTTCCATCAATCTTGCTTTCAACGCTTCAGGAGATAATTGCGTGTCCATATCGTATTTAAATTAAGCTGTACTGCTAGGACCCCTTTCCAACTTCTTGGCAATTTCTCTCTCCTTATCAGTAACACCCCTACCGATAATATCCTGTTCTTCAGTTCCAGCAATCACTACATTCTTCATAGGATCCTTCTCATCAACATTAATATCCGTAAACATAGCCATTAAGTCCGCCTGCTTCTTTTTCTGCTCAGGTGTTAACGATTTAACGTTATGTGTTTCTCCTTTTTCCTTCGATGCTGTCTTCGGTGTTTTATTCGATTCTGGAATCTTTGTAATAGGTTTTGCAACTGATTCCTTAATCTTTGTAAGAGATCCAGTATCTGTCACAGGTTTGTCAACACTCGGCAATGATGCCAATACTTTCTTTGCAGCCTGCTTTTTCTCCAAATCCCTTACATCATCAGGATTATCTGACTGAACCCTAACTTCAGGCAAATTTTTCGGCAAACTTGCTACCTTTGGCTTTGGAGCTGGTCTATTTTCGAAACCCATAATATTTTTGTTTATATTTTTTCTACCCTACAATTATACCACAAAACAGGGGAAACGGCAATTACTACCCTTTTTCAATACCTACATATGATCAAAAATTCTTGAAAAAACAAGAAACACGATCACAGTTCCTGCTATTGATCCAAGCAACAAAAGAACTCTGTTCCGTGTAAAATCCTGCCCCGAATGAAAATAGATGTTTTTCTTGTCACCATCACGCGGCCCATATTTATTCACCGTCTTCTGTCCCGGAACAAACAACAACGCCAACCCAAAAAACAAGCTAATAATAGGCACAAACAAAGTCAAAAGAAACCAGCCGGACAAGCCCAGATCATGCAGTCTCTTTATCACCAAAACATAAGTCGCATAAATCACTACCACCATTAAAGGAAAAACAATAAAGAGAGAGATTTTCACAAAAACCAAGGATATCAATAAAAAAGAAAACAACATCGCATTATAATACGAAATATAACTCAGCGGCCCCAGCCTCCCCTTCGGAGAAAACATAAGATTCCTAAGCCAAATCAATAAATCTTCGTGATTTTTAATCATAATAATTGAGTTATTTGCCCATTATGTACATCAATCCAACCAAGGCGGATCTCCTCCAGGGCCTTTTATATAACTGCCCTGTCGGTAAAACTTCCCTGATTTTCTCGGACCATGAATACGATA
>JAOZTS010000120.1 GCA_029939035.1 Candidatus Altimarinota bacterium
AGATCGGTATTTTTGCCGTTCTTTTTACAGGTAAATATCCTCAATGGATCGAAAATCTTGTCGTTGGACTTTTCAGATGGATGTGGAGATTGAATGCTTATTTCATGTGTCTTACAGACAAATATCCTCCTTTTGTTTTGAGTGCCGGGAATTATCCTGCTGACCTTTCTTTTGCTCATGAGGCAAAAAGTTCTCGTCTTTGGGCACTTCTGACAATCGTTCCTATCAAGTTGATCTTGTTGATCCCTCACATTATCGTTCTATTCGTGATTCAGCTGATTGCAGGTATATGCATGTTCCTTGGACTTTTTGTGACTCTATTCGTAGGGAAATATCCAAAGAGTTTTGAAAAAGTGATCGTAACTGCAATGAGATATCAGTTCAGACTCAACGCTTATATCCTGTGTCTTACTGACAAATATCCGCCTGTTCACTGGGACGAGTAAATAGATAAATTAGACTCAGAATAAATAGAGTTGTGGAAGTTCCTGCTGAGAACATACAGTAGATGCAGATTGCGTGTATAACGAAGAGTTGTAGGTATACAAGCCCTATAGAGAATAGGAATCCAAACGTTGTTGCGATTGGGATTAGTATGAGTGGAAGTTTCCATTTTGTGTCGATATATACGAGAGCTCCGATAAGGATTGCGAGATAATACAACACGCCCATTAGAGCCATCGGAATGCCAAATATTACTGAGTACTTGCTTGTTGTGACTTCGTTGCAGCTGCCCCATTCATTGCATCCAAGCTCTGCTCCTTTGTAGTGGATAGCTGTAAGATAAGAAGCATCAACGAATCCGATGAATGCTACTGCGGCAAGTGCCCAAATTAACCAATTAGGTATTAGCTTTTTCAATTGCGTCTCTGATTAATGTTCTAAATTCATCTAAGTCTTTTGGATTTTTTATTCTTTCTCCATTTAGGAAAAAGGTTGGTGTTGAGTTGAGGCCGCCTTCTACTGCGCTTTGGAATTCTGCTTCTACTAAATTTTCGGCTTTGCTTGAGTTGATGTCCTCAATGAATTGTTTTTGGTCTATATCAAGATCTGCGGCGTATTTTATGAATTCGTTTTCTGCGCCTGCTACTGGTAGCGAAGACCACACTGCTTGGTTTTCAAATATTTCTGAATACATTTCCCAGTACTTTCCTTGCATTCCAGCTGCTTCCGTAGCCTGTGCCGCTAATGTTGCTTTGTCGTGAATAGATTTGAGAGGGAAGTGGCGGTAAGTAAATTGCATGTGATTCCCAAATTCGTTCAGAATTTCTTCTACTAAATAATAATAACTTACGCAAGCCGGGCATTGAAAATCGCTGTATTCTATGAGAATAACGTCTGATTCTGGGTTCCCTTTGATCTGGTCTGCTGAAGTTAGTTCTGTTGGTAGCGGAATGTCTGCCGGTGTTGTCGCTGCTCTATAAACGCCATAAATAGCACCTATTAGAACGATTGTGACTACGAGCCAAAATAGAAATCTTTCTCCTGCTTTTCTCATTGTTTCTGTGGGTTATTAGCGCGTGTATCTTACTCGGTTGGGACTGTGGTTTCAACTGGAGTTTCGATGTTTATATCTTCGGTTTGGTGTTCAATTCTATCTTCTATTAGTGGCTGGATGCCTCTCACTTCATCAATAATATCGGTTACAAAATCTCCGATGTATGGAACGAATTGGATTTGTGCCAAGATGTAAATGAGGAGAGCTACCAGTACCGAAGCCCCTATAACCCATCCAAATCCGACCATTAACCCGTGTAAAAATGACAACCACATGTATTTCCAAGGGTGTTTTAGGACTTTTACAAATTCTAGTTTTTTTAGTCTTTTGACCTCTTTTGTGAGTTCTTTTACTTCTTTTACGAGGGTAATTTCGGCTTTTGTAATGGATTTTGTTGTCATAGGATTGAGTTATCTATCGCGAGTATTATATAATCGAGATATGAAAATTACTACTAAAACTGGTGACAAGGGAGAAACGTCTTTGTTTGGGGGTTCGCGGGTTTCGAAGGGGTCGTTTGTGGTGGAAGTTTTGGGTGAATTGGATGAATTGCAGACTTTTTTGGGGTGGTGTCGGTTTGTTGGGGGAGTGCGTGGTGGGAAATTGGTGTGTGGAGTGGTAGATAAAATCCAGGAAGATTTGGGACAAATGATGGGAGTGGTTGGTTGTCATAAAGGGAAGGTGCACGAGGTCGGGGAAAAAGATGTTGAGTGGCTGGAGGGTGTGATGAAGAAGTATGGTGGTGCTGTGGCGGAGCTAAAGGGTTTTGTGAAGCCTGGAACTTGTGAGAATTCTGCCAGATTTCATATTGCCAGGTCAGTTTGTCGGAGGGTGGAGAGAGTGGCGGTGAGGTATTTTGCGGAAGAAGACGTGCATGTGCACGGCAGCGATGTGATTTTGAAATATCTGAATAGGCTTTCGGATCTGTTGTTTGTATTGGCTGTGAAGTTTAGATAAATTTGACTTTTCGTGCTCTTTGTACAAAAATACACGTGTTTAAAGAAAATTTATGTTTGTTCTATCTCAATTAAAGAAGACTAAGAAATCAGCCTCCTAGCGGAGAAGATTCTTAGTACTTGAACTTGAGATCTTGATTCGCCGGGAAGAAGGCGGATTTTTTTTGCAAATTAATTCTAAAAATATGAGCACTTTAATTTCAAAATTTGGAGGAACGTCGATGGAGAATGCTGAGACAATTTCGCAGGTTGCCGATGTGATTCTGGATAATCCCGAGAGGCATGTAGCCGTAGTTTCAGCGACTTCTGAGACTACTGACCAGCTAATTGCTCTAGGGGATGGGGCCGTTGTTGGGGAGTACTGGGAAGGCGTTTATGATGAAATGGTAAAAAGGCATAACTCGATAATCGAGGAATTGGAACTGGATTTGGACCTATTGGAACATTATGAAAGCATTAATAAATTGGCTTCTGGGATTGAGATGATCGGAT
>JAOZTS010000121.1 GCA_029939035.1 Candidatus Altimarinota bacterium
TGAAGTATCCGCATAAACATGTCCGAAAATTTTAGACTGTGAACGCTTACGAAGATAAGTATCTCGCTGAAAGAACAGTCGAAGATGTTTTACACTATTTTGGAAAAAGCTTAAAGGAAGCTCGTCGAAAATACCGCCAGTTTGTAGAAAAAGGAATAAAGCAAGGCAGGCGTGAAGATCTACAGGGAGGTGGGTTGATTCGCAGCAGTGGTGGTGACAAGGCAGTGTTGTTAGGGTTGAAAAGGGAAGAGCGCGAGAAGGGGGATGCAAGGATTCTGGGGAGCGGGGATTTTGTCAGCACAACACTTGAACAATCCGAGCGAATACTTGAAAAGAAGTACCTGCCCAAACGGCCCATAGAGGAACTGATTGAAATTGTGGCTGGGAAATTGGGCCTTAAGCCTGAGTTGATATGTTCAGGAAGCAGACAAAAAAAGATTGCTGAGGCGAGGGCATTGGTTGCATATTTGGCTGTAGAAGAGACAGGGCATAAGACAACAGATGTTGCGAGAATTTTAGGGATTAAAAGGGTGAGCGTTCATCATGCAGCGAAAAAAGGACAAAAAGTCCTCTTGTGCCGTTAAATCCGATCCTGCATTTGGAACCGTTTTTATGAAAAAGAACATTGTGTCACTTTGAAAAGTAGCACATGTTCCATAGATTTCATCTCCTTCTTATCCACCAATTGTTTTGCTTTTATGTCTCCTATTATTGAACCAAATTTTAACTCTATCGATAGTCCAATTCATCTCATCCGCGACGTCCATCAATACGTGTCTATTGGGGTATGGTGTTTTGCTGTACAATTCGTTGAGCAAGTTAAGTTCACCTTTCGATGCTTTTCTACGTCTGGGTTTAGATGTTGATACTGCTGGTGTATCAGCTTTTTTACTTTTATTTGGAGATCTCGTACATGTGCAATCAGCAGTATAATCAGGTGGTTTAGGACAAAGAACATCTTTGAACTCATCAGGCACATATTTTCTGACTTTTTTGTAAAGATCAATTTGTTTTTCGAGAGCAATGCCCGGGGCAACGAGCAAAGATGGTTTAAACGAATTATTGGTTCTAAGATCAGAAATATTGACTGTCTTCTTGGTAAGATGATGTTCGGTCCATGGATCATTCAAATGTTTTTTTACAGAAACAATACCAGGGTGACTGTCCTTAAAAAGGAAATAATGATAATTCGATATTCCCTGTAAATCCTTGAAATAAGGTTTCAACCCCGCTTTAAAATCAAAGAAATTTGTATGGTCTAAAATAGCTGCTTTGTTAGTAGTAGAGGACGCTTGGATAATGGTTTTCAGGTCTTCTACAGAAAAAACATCACTTCGGCGGTATCGTTTTTTGATGTAACTAAAATGGGAATCCGGCCCAAAATGTGTATGGCCTTTAATCATAAATTTGACTTCAATAGTTTTTGAATTCCCTATTAAGCACTGCCAGAGAAAGAATTTAATCATGGTGTTGTTCTTGTTCTGTCCAACGCAATTATCTGCGTTAAAAATAATATGGGCTCTTTTCTCTTTTGGAAGCGATGATAGAAAATGTGATATCATGCTGATTACCTCATTCGAACCTTTTGCGCATTGGCTCTCGTCCATGAGATAATTCATTTGATGATTACAAGATTCATCTGTAATTCCAAAGAGATAAATGTTTCTTAAACTAAAGAAATAAAACGACCCTGGTTGATCTGCTTTTTGTGGTAGAGCAAGATTTTGGGAATAATCAAAAGAAAAATGAGAGATTTCCTTTTTATGGGCTTTTTTTTGATCAGCTTTGTAATCTTCACGTGCGGCATGAGCAAGAGAAAGATGATCAATCAGTTTAGAAGGCGGTAAGGGAACTTCCTCACCCTCTTTGTGTTGATGAGCAATAGAAATCAGGGTGCTTTTTAAAAGATCACATGTATCGCACATATCACTTCGAGGACTATTGATGCGAATGTGTTTACATGGCTCACTGCGGAAAATGGAATAAAACAACGATTTTGAGAAAGAGTGCTCTATATGATGCCTTACTCCTTTAAGACAAAGATTATAAAGCATAGAAATCGTATAGCACGCAGGAAGGAAGATAAGGTGGAGGTCACTATCAGCATTAATTGTTCTCCAATTAGGTTCTCCTATACGATTTGCAAAATCTTTGATCCAATCTTCCACGTAGGTACGTTCTTTGACTGGTAAGGTATGCTTAGGGATATGCTCTGTATTGCCATGGCAACGTGAATGTGGGAAATTATACCTTTGGAGGTGCCTTAGCAAATTACGTAGCTTGGTATCACTAATGTCAAATAAACAACGAAAGACTGAACGGCAAACACGACCAAAAGGGTATACATGATAATTTAATGTCAGCCTAACGCGGTTATTGTCTTTTCCTCGTGGACGAACCAGTCGTAACAGCGATGGTTGGCGAGCTTCCTGAAGAAGAGTAAGAATGTACATCTCTCGTTCTTTCACAGAAAGAAAATTCAGTTCTCGTTTGAAGTGGCGTAAAGTATCAATGCTAAATGGCGAAGACTTCGAATCAAAACATAAGCCACATTGGCAAGATTTCTTTTGCAGGAAATCTCGAACCCAAGTATTCAGTTGACTTTCCAAGAATAGTGGAAATTTTCCGCTTTTTAGTCCATCCTCAGAAACCTTAGATTGCAAATATTCTGTTGCTTGTTGAATCATGTTGGCCTATAAAAATATTATGAATCTTAGCCTATTCAGCGTCGATTATTCTTATAGCATAGAACACGAAAAATAGTCAAGTAAATTAATTGACACAATGCCCTTTTTCATAAAAACGCTTCCATATGGACTTTAAAATCTCCTTAATGGAATTAAATGGCACCCCATTGCCGGTGGAAATGGCCCCGAATTAAATCGT
>JAOZTS010000036.1 GCA_029939035.1 Candidatus Altimarinota bacterium
AACTTAATTTGTTTAAAGCAAAGGCATTTTAGCGAAATTAAGGCTAATGTCAAAGGAAAATTAACCTTGCATCACCAAACAATCCAACCTATTCTTGAGGTCGAAATTTAGCCGCGGTAGCTCAGGGGTAGAGCATCTGCATGGTAAGCAGGGGGTCAGCAGTTCAAATCTGCTTCGCGGCTCCAGGAATTTATGCCCTCTTCGCTCTCTCTACCATAAAATTCACCGACTCATTCATATTCACAGGCTCAATCTGAATCTGAGGATACTTATTCTTAAATACTCTAAAAATCTCATCAGCAAATGCCTGCCCCACAGTTGGGACATTTTCAAAATCCAAAATCACCTTCTTAAATTTCTCAAGCCTATTAAGAACCCTCCTTGCCTGCGATCTCGAAATATAAATAGTCCCCATCGTATAAAGCTTAATACGAACTTCCGTCTTATCAAAAGCCAACGAACCAGGCGAAGATTGATATTCTTCAAAAATATCACTCAAATGTCCCTTATGATCAAGATCAATCTCAAAAATAATCTGAGTTCCCTTGATAGGAGAATCCAACTTCTTTACAAAAACATCATCAATATCATTATTAACCAAAAGCTGAGTACCGTAACTATTTAAAGCAAATAACTCTCCAACTTTAGATGTAAAAAAAATACCTTCTCCACTATGAGACTTCGGAGCAGTAGTAAGTTTTCCCTTCAAAAGCTCCTGAATAGCTTCCAAATCGGTTTTTGCAGCAGTTTTCTTCACAATACTTCGAAAAACTCCAACCCCAAAATCACGAATAACAAAACGTACCCTATTTTCATTCACACCAGTCTCAACCTCTATTTTTCCAGATTTAGAATGTTCAATCGCGTTGTTAAGCATTTCCGAAAAAGCATATGTAAAAATACTATGAATATGCTCCGGAATACCTCGCAAATATCGATAAGTCTGCTCAAGTACTTCAAAAACTTTATGCTCCTCCAAACCTTTATTTTTAAACTCAAGTTTCACACGATTCCCAATCCTATCAAGCTTATCCTTATGAAAATATTTTGCCCCCCTAGTCGAACCCGTTTTTATCAACTCCCCCTGACTTACAAGCTTATTCAAGACCTTAATCACATACTGACGCGAATATTTCTTTTTCATTTTTAAAAGAATATCCTTTGTTGTAAAAGGAGAATTAGACCCTGCGAACAATAAAATGATTTTTTCTACTTCCATACAAGAATTGTAACATAATTGTAAACAAAACTCAATTCAATTGTAAACTAATTGTAAACACCGCCTGCTTCATCCATAAGCATTGACAAAACGAACAAAATAACCCATAATGACCCACTTTAAATAAAACATGATGGGCCCACACAGAGCAGAAGCTGATTTAGCAGAATTTTCAGGAGAACCGTTACTACAGGATAGTGATCGACCAGATTTGGATGATGCTAAAATAAGAACACAAGCAGATGCACAATTAGTAGATCAATTATCACGCCTGGAAAAGGAACTTGTTGAAGTAAGAAGCAAAGCCAGAAAAACCGTTTTCGACAAAATCGTAACTCGCACATTAGCAATCGCTTTTGCAGTTAGTACAGTTGCTTTTGCAGGTTTGTACGGCACAGAAATGGGGACAAACAATAACCTAAAAGCTCAACAACAAAGAACTTTGAGAAAAGTAAAAGAAACAATGGACGAGTTAAACAGAACTAAGCAAGATCTAGGTAAAACCAAACAAGAAAAGAAAAAGGTAACAGGTGAAAGAGACAAAGCCAAACACGGAAGAGATAAAGCCATAGGTGAACGAAACACGGCTAGGGGTGAAGTTAAGCTTTATAGCGACTTCGTGGGAAGAGCCAATATGTGCGCCCCAATTAAAGACCGCAACAAAACAATAGAATGTAGAAACAAAGCCGCAAGGTTATTTCACAAAGAATATAAACAGAGAAAACGTTAAAACAAAAAATACCACGCAACTCCCACAACCAGCGCCACAATAGTAGTTATAATCGTAGCTACAAACGAAGCTTTTTTATTCATAGCAAACAAAGGAAACAATGCGTCTCCATCCTGCGAAATCCCATGGGCCAACAATGCTGCAAAAGGGAAAAGACCCTTAACATACAAAGAAACGAAAATTATCTGAATTCCACAACCGGGAATAATTCCCAACACCGAAGCTATAAAAACCGCACTCAAGCCGGAAAACATCATCAAATTATCAGCTCCAAAAGCCGAAGTCCCTATTCCAACAACAAGAAAAGCTACAAAAATCCAAACTCCTACAAAAGCCGTCTCCTCCGCATTATGCACCAGCGTCTCCCGAAAAGACCCAAGCTTCAGCTCCACCTCTTCATGCGTATCATCAGAAAAATACTTCTTTCCTGCAATCATCAGCACTACAGAAACCAAAGTTCCAATTCCCCCAAAATATAAAACAAAATTTAGCCAAAAATCACCAAACTCCACCAACATCATATTCATAATCCCAAAAACCAATCCAACCGCCAAAAAACTCCAATAAAACAAATATCCTTTATGAGTAATCTTGTAACCAAGCGTGCCCACGCTCTGATGATGCTTCGCCTTACAATGCAAGATCTTGTCCACTTCATCCCCTTCTTCATGCCCCATATGCTGAATATGAAGATTACTTCTGCGACAACCACATTCTCCACACGCCTTAACGCCTACAACCCCACCCCTCCCCAAATGCTTTTTCCCAATTCCAAAATGATCAACCAAACATCCAGCCACAATAGCCACAACAAAAGAAATCGCACTCAACGCTAAAAACACCCTAATATCCTCAGAAATCAAAACAAAAGCACTATCCCCGGTAGTAGCAATCAACGCCGCAATCACAGTCCCAAAACTAACCTTTTTCTTCACATACAACGGCATCACCAAAATCGCGCCACCACATCCTGGAATCAATCCAAGCAACGCACCAATAACAGGCTGATATGCTTTTCGCTTAGCAATATACTCAACCAATCTCCCCTCTAATTTATAGTTAATCACACCAAAAACAAGCAAAGCAACCCCCACAAACACCGTCACGTCCACAAAAGCAGTACTAGCATTCGTAACGACCAAATCTAACACATCAACAAAAGACATAGCTTAACTACAACTTAAACACTAAACAAAAAACTACTTCTTCATTCCAAGAATCTTGTACATTCCTGTACCACACTTAGAACATTTACCTTTCATTGCTGCTCGTCCGTTCTTCATAGTAACTTCTTCCGCATCAACCATTTCACTTTTTGCCTTACATTTTACGCAGTATCCTTCCATAAGATATAGATTTATATAATACTGTGAACGAGTATACCATATTATGGTAAAATAAAGAGGTAAAATTACATTTTTTTATGCTCGACCATCCTGAAGTAAATATCAAAGATCAGAAAACAACCTATAATTGGCTTCCAGACTTCGTTTACGGAGGCATCGATGGAGCAATAACAACCTTTGCAGTTGTAGCTGGAGTAGTCGGAGCATCACTTTCCACCACAATTATTCTAATCCTTGGCTTTGCAAATCTTTTTGCAGACGGTTTTTCAATGGCAATCGGAAAATATCTTAGCGACAAATCTCAACGCGAGCTTTACCACAAAATCAGAGAAATCGAATTCAGACATCTAGAAGAAAAAACCGATCACGAAAGAGAAGAAGTTCGAGACATCCTCAAATTATACGGATTTAAAGGGAAAGATTTAACAAGAGCAACAAAAGTAATAACCTCAAACCCAGAAGTTTGGGTCGACTTAATGATGAAAAACGAATTCAAAATGCCACACGAAAACATCAGCCCAGTAAAAGGAGCATCAGCAACATTCATATCATTCGTCCTAATCGGATTCATCCCTCTATTCGTATATACATTCAGCCCAATCTTCCAATTAAGCGAAAAAATCGCCTTCATCGCAACTTCACTCGCAACTCTATCAGCGCTATTTTTAGTCGGAATCGTAAAATCAAAATTCTCCACAAGAAATTGGTTTGTCTCAGGCCTAGAAACCTCCCTAATTGGTGGAATTGCAGCCACTATCGCCTACTTGATAGGTTATTTATTAAAAACTTTAATTTAAAAAAATGCTAAGAAAATTCTTCAAAGTCATATTGAGTTTCATATCACTAATAATCGCTATCGTCGGATTTTTGGTTCCAATTTTACCCGGCTGGCCATTTTTGCTCGGGGCAATTGTTCTCATCAGCCCAGACCACGGAAAAAAACTCTCTAAGACTCTCAAAGAGAAATGGAAAAAGTATCGAAACAAAAACTAAGTGTACTCCACCGTGCCGTTGCAGTCCTGGCAATCATGCTCCCTGGAGATCCAAGGGGGTGTCCGCAACTTTCAGCCGCGACCGAAAGTAATGTTAGACTCCCATAACATAATTTAGAGAGAAAATTATCTCAGAACCCTGACGTACAAAGCAGAGCAACCACATAATACAAAATCCTAGACTCAAAGTAAAGGGCTTGTTCAAGCCACGCACGCCGTTTCGACACACAACATAAAGTATATTCTATTCCCTATTTCACACAACATCAAGTACCCAACCATAAAACTGCGCTAACCAAATCATGCAAATACGTGATAGCCATCTGGAAAAACGAGTATCCAACAAAATCGTTCAAAATAAAGACATCAATCAAAATTATCGCAACAAAATATTTCATTCCACCCGTCAGATATTTCACATAACCTCGATACCAAGCCCTCGGCATAATAAGTCCCAAAATCTTCGATCCGTCCAGCGGAGGAAAAGGAAACAGATTAAATATTCCAATATATATACTTACATGAAAAATATATTGAAACTCAGTCAGCAAAAATCGCGGCATGTAATCCCCCAAATACTTCCAAGGCAAAACCACTGCAAACGCCAATATAAAATTAGACATAGGCCCAGCCAAAGCAGTAAGAGCACTATCTCTCATGGGGTTTTTGAAATTTGCAGGATTGATAGGAACAGGTTTTCCCCATCCAATCTTCTGAGTCAAAATAAATACTAAACTCCCCATTAAATCCAAATGCTTCATAGGATTCAGACTCACTCTCCCACTCATCTTCGCAGTCGGATCACCAAGATAATACGCAACCAAAGCATGCGACGACTCATGCACAGTCAAAATCACAAGCATTGCCGGCAAAAAATATAGAAAATCAACTAACTCCATAATTATTTTTAATCTAAATTGAGCCTAATTCATATGTCCGTACTCTTCAAGCTTTTCTGCAACCTGCCACCTCACCATATCCACCCTCGCGTCCCAAAACGCCTCCCTCATAATATCCGGAGCATATGGAGTCCAAGTCCCCAACATCGCAACCGTAGCCTTTTCAATACCCTTTTCCTCAAGACCATCCTTTCCTCCGTACACATTCTCAATATATCTCGCAACATGCTCTCTAATACCTTCCTCCGCTTCGTCACGCGTAAAATACTTAGAGATATCAATCAACTCCGAACGAATCATCATTCTCCAAATCAACATCTCCTTATACAACTCATACAAAGCATTGTACTCATGAATATCAAGATCGCCACTATCAATCACCTCCTTGCAAGACCCCTGCCAAAGCTCCATCTTCTCCTTTACCGTTTCAGGATCTTCCTGACAATATTCGTTATAAAGAGCATTTAGCTGTCCGCTCTCTGAATATCTATAAAAAGTTTCCATAAAATTTAAATTATAGACTGTAATACATATAGTTTCCTTGCTAAAATGGCAAGGTATTTTTAAAAGGAGAGATGGCTGAGTGGTCGAAAGTACACGCTTGGAAAGCGTGCGTGGCAGAAATGTCACCGGGGGTTCGAATCCCCCTCTCTCCGCCATTCACCGTTGGGATTTAGAAGATCCTCCATTATTTCCTCTTCAGTTTTAGCTTCTTTTATTTCAATAGGCCTTAAGGTAATAATCCCGTTTTCACCTAACAACGAAAACCATCCACTTTTACAAAGATGTCTATAAATACTAGAAATCGTAATTTGGAACTTTGGCGAAATTTTTATGAGCTTCATATGTAGTAGTTATTTTTCTGAATTGTAAAATAGTAAAATTTTTGGACTATTTTACGATCCGCAAAAACAACATACCCAACAAACGTTAAAAATTTCTAAATTTCGCCACTATTTCTTCAAAATATTCTTTCCGTGACTTTCTCTTTTCAAGAAATACACAACAATCACGAGGGTTATCACAACCGCGATAACAACCGCAATAACGCTATGCAGTATCATTGAAATCAAAATAGTAACGATACTTAATATCGCTGCAACTATAAATGTCACAAATTTCACAATTGACCGACTTATCTGTCCAAGAGCCGGAACGATTCCCAAGAAAACAACAACCGGTCCAAACAATGAAGAAAGTCCAACCCACATCATCACAAATCCAATCAATCTGAAAATCCAAAGCATCATTGTGTATTCGCCATGCATTGTACTCAAAGCTTCATCACGAGTCCCAGCAAACATTCTATAAAGCGATTCTTCTGTATCCTCATCAACATAAGTCACCAATCGATCTCCATCCAATTCAGCAAAAATAGTTCCTTCAGTATTATTTCTAACAACAGAATAACTGATTCTCAAATCTCCAACATCAGGAGAAGTCAAAGATCCTTCACCTACAAAAATAAAGTCTCCAGCAAGCCCAGAACCAGACTCTTCCGAAGTAGACCCAGCCACTTCTTCATCATCAACAGAAACACTCCATTCATAGCTAAAGTCTTCATCATCAGCCGCTTCTTCCACCACAGCATCAGTTTCTACACTCGCAGCCCCTAACTTACTCATATCAATCACATCTTCGCTCAAAGACAAATTTCTATACCCCGCCAATGACAATTTATTCATGTTCAACTCATAAACTCCAATTTTTGCAGATCCAACTCTACTATCAAAATCTTCAATAGTCTTTGAAGGATTAGAGTGCTCTTCCGGATACTCAAAACTACTAGATGAAGTAGGGCTATGAACCCATTCCTTTGCGTAAGAATATGTAGTTTCAGTAGTTTGTCCTCCACCCCATTCATCTTCAGTCGTAGAACTTGTGTTCTCAACCCACGCATACATCTCAACAGTTCGACTCACCGCCAAGTAATCTCCAGGAACCAAATAAAGCCCATCGCCAATCTGTTCCTCCGACACAACATCTCCAGTCACATAAATAAAATCCCCATCCGCACCGGCATCAATCTGATCAGCGCTTATCTCTACTGCGTTCTTTGCGATTTCAGAAACATCCACTCTTCCCTCGTTCCAATACAGAACTCCGAATGAAATAATAAATAGAATAATACCGATAAAGATCCCTTTAATTGCACCCATAAGGCGAGATCCAAGCCCAGTTTTAGTGGTTTTTGTAAACTGATGAGCCATAATTTTGAAGGTTATATTTTAATCATCACGCATTTTACCCTATAATGCCCGCAATGAGAAAATATATATTAGAAATCATCGTTTTCTTTTCGGGAGCAATCGTCATGATCCTGGAATTAGTAGGTTCTAGAGTGCTAGCACCACACGTTGGCACATCGATTTTGGTATGGACTAGTTTAATCGGAATAATTCTAGGTTCTCTGAGTTTTGGGTATTATCTAGGAGGAAGAATCGCCGACAAGAAAGCATCTTTCCGCATCCTCGCATTTATTCTCTTTTCAGCAGCAATTTTGATCGCATTCACAACATTAATAAAAGATCCGGTCCTAACACTCATCCAAGCATCAATCAGAGATCTAAGAACTTCATCAGTAATCGCAACAATAGTTCTTTTCACACCTGCAAGCATCGCACTCGGAATGTTTTCTCCATACGCAGTAAAACTCAAACTACACAAACTAACGTCAACCGGAAGAACAGTAGGAAATCTATCAGCAATCTCTACAATCGGAAGCATAGTCGGAACATTTTTGGCAGGATTTTTCTTGATAACATATTTCGGAAATACTAACTTATTACTTTTACTATCAGCTCTTTTAGTTCTAATTTCACTACTTACAGCTACATCCATAAAACTACGCGCCTTCATCACCGCAGCTTTAGTTATTGGAGTAATTGGTTTTGCTGCACAGGCCGGACAAAGCGCCGAAGCCATTGAACTAGACACAATTTACAGTCACGTACAAATTTACGAAGATGAATACCCAACAGGCCCAGTACGAATCCTAAAACTAAACAACAACTATCACTCCGCAATGTACTTGGACAATGACAAACTGGTTTTTGAATATACAAAATACTATCGAATGGTAGATCATTTCATGCCAGAACTGGAAAATGCCCTAATGATAGGAGGCGGTGCTTACTCATACCCAAAAGATTTCCTAGCGAACCATGAAAATGCAAATCTAGATGTTGTAGAAATCGACTCCGAATTAACCGAATTAGCAAAAGAATATTTCGGTTTAGAAGACGATCCACGACTAACCATTTTCCACGAAGACGGAAGAATTTACCTAAACAGCGCTGAAAAACAATATGACGCAATTTTCCAAGATGCATTCTCCTCTTCACTGGCAATTCCATACCATCTCACAACAGTTGAACACATCCAAAACATGTACGACGCCCTAACAGAAGACGGAGTCGCACTTGTAAACGTTATATCAAGAATGGAAGGAGAGGGAGGAAAATTTCTTTCAGCTCAATACCATACATACAAAGAAGTTTTTCCATACGTTTACCTTTTCCCAGTCCAATATCCTGAAGATGCGGATATTGCACAAAACATTATGCTCGTAGCAACAAAATCTGAGAAAAATCTATCAAGCGAAAATTCCGAACTAAATAATTATCTCAACCATTACTGGAAAAAAGAAATCCCAAATTATTTGCCAATCCTAACAGACGATTTTGCCCCCGTTGATCAATACACTCTAAAAATGATTTAAAATGCCTGCTTACGCAAAAAACAAAAAGGCTTATCACGACTACGAAATTCTAGAAGACTACGAAGCCGGAATAGTTTTGAATGGTGACGAAGTAAAATCAATCAAAGCCAACCAGGCAAACCTCCAAGGTGGATACGTCGACGTAGAAAAAGACGAAGCATATTTGAACGAAGTCCACATTTCTCGATACAAACATTCAGCCCGCGCCATCGACGAACCAACCCGCAAACGAAAACTCATTCTCCACAAAAAAGAAATCGCAAATATAGAAAAAGAAATCACCCAAAAAGGAATAACCGCAATTCCAATCAAGCTCTACAGCAAAAAAGGTCTAATAAAACTCAAAATCGGCATCTGCCGCGGTAAAAAACTCTACGACAACCGCGACGCACTCAAAAAACGCTCCCAAGAAATGGAAATCAAACGCCAAATTAAGAGATACTAATTGCGACACGAGCAGACTCCAACACACTTGCTATAAATTTCAACACAGGCTCATCACCACCCCTTCCAATATTTCTAAAAAGTTTTATAATTAGGCACGTCCTAACCCCACAGATATGCATAATATATATACAAAAATAGTTGCTGGAATTCACAAATTTTTCAAAGAGAATGCTTTTGAAAAAGCTGTTATTGGAGTTAGTGGTGGAATCGACTCAGCACTTTGCTTGAAACTTACAGTAGACGCACTTGGAGCTGACAACGTTACGGCAATTTTAATGCCAGAAAAGGGAATTTCTTCTGATGAAAACTACCTTCACTCAAAGACACTTTGCCAATTTCTCAAAGTTGAATCGTTCAGCGTTCCGATCAACAAATTCCTCACAGATTTCCTGTCACTCCCGTGGAAACCAAACGATCTCGCGCAGATTAATACAAAAGCACGAATCAGAATGATCGTTCTCTACAACTTCTCAAACACAAGAAATTCATTAGTCATTGGAACTTCAAACAAAACCGAATTAGCACTTGGATATGGGACAAAACACGGAGACCTCGCTGCAGACTTGGAAGTAATTGGAGATCTTCTCAAAGAAGATGTATACAAATTGGCAGACCACGTTGGACTTCCTGTTGAGTTTTTACAAAAAACACCATCAGCAGAACTATATGCAGGACAAACTGACGAAGAAGAATTGGGAATTTCATACAAAGAAATCGACACAATTTTAAAACACATCGCCAACGGCCTAACCGAAGGACTCGGTATCACCGACCCCTACATCATGCTTGCCCTGATGTATTTACTCGCCGCCGTGATGACAGAAATCATCTCCAACAACGCCGTCGCCGTCCTCCTCACCCCCTTGGTCATCGTTGTGGCCCAAACACTTGGAGTCAACCCGATCCCATTTGTAGTGGCCGTCATGTTTGGCTCATCGGCGAGCTTCTCCACCCCGATCGGTTACCAAACCAACACGTTTGTTTA
>JAOZTS010000122.1 GCA_029939035.1 Candidatus Altimarinota bacterium
GGAATATAGCGCTGTTGGTGGGAATGGGGGTGACGCTGATTATACTCAGTTGATGAGTGAGATTTTTGAGAATGTTTTGGTTGAAAATACTGGTATGTCGATGTTGAATCAATTGCCTGATAAAGTGATTGTAGAAACTGACACGATCGGTGTAGGAACTGGTCCTGTTGATTATTATTTCAGTGAAGGTGCGAATTACACATTCAAATATGAACGTGCTAATGACGTAATCCTTGATACTAGGGAAGGTCAAACTACTGCTTTTTAACTAACTAATTTATGTCAAAGAATAAAGGTTGCAAAGGAGGCTGCTGCTTACTGCAATACGGAACTACCGTTTATGCCGCTATGCTATTCTTGTTTTTCATTGCTGCTTATCTGATTTATTCTTATTTTATTAATCAACCTGCATCTATTGAGGACTATGTTATTGAAGTGAATGAAGATGGAATAACGGAAGTAAGTCCTGGAGAAAATTCTGGGCCAACATATCTTCCTGATCTTGATCCACCTACTTCTCCCCCGCCCGGTAATTAATTTTGATGAAAAACTTACGTCGTGAAGCCCTTGATGCTCACAAAAAATATAAAGGGAAGTTGTCTGTCGTTTCAAAAGTTCCTTTGAAGAGCGTGAATGATATGAATTTATTTTATACGCCTGGGGTTGCTGAACCTTGCAAGGAGATTGCGAAAAGACCAGATGATTCTTTTAAATATACATCGCGTGGCCACACTATTGCTGTTGTTACTGACGGCTCTGCGGTGCTTGGCCTTGGAAATATTGGTGCGGTGGCCGGGCTACCTGTGATGGAGGGAAAATGTGCGTTGTTTAAAGAGTTTGGTGGAGTGGATGCGTTTCCGATTTGTTTAGATACTCAGAATGTTGATGAAATAGTTTCTATTGTGCGTGCGATTTCCGGAAGTTTTGGTGGAATAAATCTCGAGGATATTTCAGCTCCTAGATGTTTTGAGGTTGAGGAAAGATTGATCCGCGAACTTGATATACCTGTATTTCACGATGATCAGCATGGAACTGCAATTGTTTGCTTGGCTGGCTTGATTAATGCTCTCAAAGTAGTTGGAAAGACAGCTGGAAAGGTAAAAGTTGTGATCAGTGGGGCAGGTGCGGCAGGAATAGCCATTACAAAACTGATGTTGAAATATGGATTTAAGAATATTTGTTTGGTAGATAGTCGTGGTTCGATTTATGCGGGTCGCCCAGGGTTGAATAAATATAAAAAGGAGCTTGCGAAAGTTACTAATAAGAAAAAGGTGAAAGGTGGGTTGGGTGATGTATTGAACGGTGCAGATATTTTTATTGGAGTTTCTTGCCCCAATGTGGCCACGAAAGAAATGATCAAATCGATGGCTGATGATCCTATTGTGTTTGCTATGTCGAATCCTGATCCTGAAATCTCTGTTAAGGACGCGAAAGCTGGCGGCGCGAGGGTAATTGCGACTGGTCGAAGTGATTTCCCTAATCAGATAAATAACGTATTGGTGTTCCCAGGAATCTTCAAAGGAGCACTGGCGGTAAGGGCAAAAAACATTACAGATAAAATGAAACTCGTGGCAGCGAAAACTTTGGCAGGATTGGTGAAAAAGCCAACTGCTAACCGTATAATCCCAGGAGTTTTCGATAAAGGTGTTGCTGACGTTATAGCTAAAGCAATAAAGAAGTGATATAGTTCGCCCACTTAATAACATATTGTTATGTCTGGACATTCGAAATGGCATTCTATTAAACATAAAAAAGGGGCCTTAGATGCAAAACGTGGGAAAGTTTTCACAAAACATGCAAAGCTGATAACAATTGCTGCGCGTGATGGTGGTGCCGATCCTGATATGAATCCTGGGCTTCGTAGTGCTATTGCGAATGCAAAATCTGACAATGTGCCAAATGCGAATATTGAAAAGGCTGTCGCGAAGGGAGCTGGTGGGGATAAGGATGGCGTTCAATTAGCGGAGTTGATGTATGAGGGGTTTGGGCCTGCGGGAACTGCGATGTATATCCAGGTTATTACTGATAATAAAAATCGCTCCAATGCTAATGTTCGGTTGATTATGGCGAAGAATGGTGGACAATTGGGAAGTTCTGGAAGCGTTGGCCATATGTTTGAAAAGAAGGGCGTGATAATGGCTCGGGCTGGTTCTATGGATGCTGATGAGGCTGAGCTCGCTGCTATTGATGCAGGAGCTGAGGATATTTCTGTTGAGGATGGAATGTTTGAGATAATTACGGCACCTGCTGATTTGATGAGGGTTAATGACTCGCTGAGAGGAGCGGGATTTGAGGTGGAAAAGGCTGAATTTGATTTCATTGGGAAGAATCCAGTAAAGATTGAGGGGTTGGAGGATGCAAAAAAGATTTTGAGATTGGTGGAAGCTATTGAAGACGATGAGGATGTTTCAAATGTTTACTCGAACTTCGATATTCCTGTGGAGATTTTGGAACAGGTTTAGTCCTCAAATTTGTATGTAATTTCTTCGTCTGCATCTTCTACTTTGTCTGCTTGTTCTTTTGGCTCGATAGCGAGGTTTAGCTCCTTTTTTGGTTTGCCCTTTTTTGAAGATTTTTTCTTTGGGTCAGAAGCCTCGCCCTTTGGCATTTCGACTTTTGGAGCTGAATCTTCTTCTTTTGGCATTAGTTCTGTGACTTTTTCGGCATCTTTTGCTCTTTGCATTAGTTCTTTTACGTTGATCATTGGTTCTTCCTCTTCTGTTTCATTTTCTTCTTCTACTATACCGAGTCTCTTTGTTTGAAGGCCTCGCATGTAGTTGATGATTTTATATTCTGCGTCTCTAAGGTTTTTGTCTGTAATTCTGAATCCGGCTGCTCTGGCATGTCCTCCTCCTCCAAATTGTTCAGCAATTTTC
>JAOZTS010000037.1 GCA_029939035.1 Candidatus Altimarinota bacterium
TGATGGCCACAAACTAACCCCCTTATTTCTATGGATATCCTCATTACGGCAATTGTTTTTATATTAGTTTTTTCACTTCTTATTTTAGTGCACGAGCTTGGTCATTTTTGGATGGCTAAACGGGCGGGGATTGATGTGAAGGAATTTGGGCTTGGTTTGCCACCGAGGATTTGGGGTTGGCGTTTCAAAAAGAAGAAAGGGCAGAGAGAGGAGGGGACTTTGTACTCTCTGAACTGGATTCCGTTTGGGGGGTTTGTGAGGATGCTAGGGGAGGATGCGACTGATCCTTCGATGATGAAGAAAAAGAAGAGTTTTATCGCTCAGCCGATGCGTTCGCGTGTGAAAGTTGTGGTTGCGGGTGTTATGATGAACTTTTTGTTGGCGTGGATTTTGTTGAGTATTGGATTTACTGTTGGAATGCAGCCATTGTTGGCACCTGGAGATGTTTTGCCTGCGGTTAGTAGTGGAATTATTGAGCTGGAGGAAGGTTTGAAGTTAAGGAATGTTGAAGAGGGGAGTTTTGCTGGTGAATTAGGGTTCAAGGCGGAGGATGTGATCTATTCTATCAATGGTGAGATTTTGGATGATTATTCTTTTGCTGGAATGCTGGAAGATCCGGTTGGGAAGTACAAAGTGATGAGGGATGGGCAGGTGTTTACTTATGAAATAGTTGCCGATCAGTTGCCTGAAAATATGGAGGAGTTTGTTTTTGGATTTGAATTTTATGAATATGTTTCGTTTCCACGTGTTCGAATTTTTGATGTGAATGAAGGTGGAAAAGCATACAAATCTGGGCTTAGGCCTGGGGATTATATTATAAGTGTAAATGGTGAACAGGTTTATTCTGTGATCGAATTTGAAGATATTGTTCGAGGGGCGAATTTGCAGGAGTTTGAAATTTACCGAGATGGAGTTAATGAAGATTTCATTTTGGAATATGAACAATTTAGAAAAGTTGTGATCTCTTCTGTAGTTCCTGGGTCGCCGGCGGAGTTGGCTGGATTTGAGAACGGAGATGTGATCGTATCTGTGAACGGAGAGAACGTTTACGACAGCGTAGCGTTGATTACGTATGTGGAAGAGCATGGAGATGAGACTTTGGCTTATTCGATTGAGAGAGGCGGCGAGAGGATGTTTTATGAGGTCAAGCCTGAGGAAGGAAAGATTGGAGTTTATTTGTCTGAGCTGATGTCGTATGGAGAAGAGCAGGATATTAGCCTTTATAATACGAGCTTATTTTCGTCTGTCGCAAATATCAACGACATTCAGTATTCTTGGTATGCAGCCATTTATGAGTCGTTGGGTGAAGGTGTTCGTTTGGCGAAAATTACCGGGAAAATGTTTATTGAAATGATTGGAACCATTGTCCAATCAGGAGAAGTTCCTGACACTGTGGCAGGTCCAGTAGGTATCGCGAGTTTGACTCATGTCTTTTTACAGCAAGGGTTTATTTCCATGCTTCGATTTGTAGCAATTTTGTCATTGAGTTTGGGTGTGATAAATATACTTCCGTTCCCAGCTCTCGATGGAGGTCGTCTACTATTCATTTTCATCGAATTTGTTATTGGTAGAAGGGTAAATCAAAAGTGGGAATCATACATTCATGCACTCGGTTATATTTTGATTCTTCTTCTGATTTTCGTCATCACTTACAGCGATATTGCGAGACTGTTTTAGGGGTGAAATTTTTATAGTTGCCAGGGTTGTCAAGTTTGTACTCTGGGAGTATTGCTATGTGTTTGGTTTTGTTTTTTAATGCTAGAAAAATCACAATATATTGTAGGTTTTGATGGGGGAGGCACAATATATGGACTAGGTGTTTTTGGCTGAAAAGAGCCTTGTAGAGATCCTTTTTAATGATACTATGTTGGTCCACGGGGTTTTAATTGGGGTAACATTTCTATGGCGCAAAAAGATATTTGGTTGTCTGTTTTAAATCGGA
The DNA here is from genome assembly GCA_029939035.1 of Candidatus Altimarinota bacterium. GTDB lineage: Bacteria > Patescibacteriota > Gracilibacteria > UBA1369 > LOWO2-01-FULL-3 > JAACEU01. Next base: position 1,943 of record JAOZTS010000037.1, read on the forward strand.
TTAAACCAACAATAAAAAAGGCTCACTTTCTGACTTGGTTTCAAGGAACGACAGTGTTACGAAAAGATGAGGGAGTTGCTGTGATCGGCGTTCCTACAACATTTGCTCGAAATTGGTTGAATGACAAATACAACGTCAAGATCCTTCAAGCTTTGCAAGAAGCTGACGCAGGGATTCAATCTATTACATATGAAGTCCACAGTGGCCTTGCAGATCAAGGTGGTGATGGAGTTGATATGAAGGTTTTGTTTGCAAAAGAGGACGCGAAGGTAGTGAGAAAAGTTCGAAATGTAAATGAGGTAACAGTTAAGGTTGGGATGAGTGGAGGACATGTTTCTAGTCAGATGTTGAATGGTAGATATAGCTTGGATAATTTCGTAGTTGGTGGAGATAATCGGCTTCCACATGCGGCTTGTAATGCTGTAGCAAACATGCCGGGTGGTATTTACAATCCACTATATATATACGGGGAGTCTGGACTTGGGAAAACTCATATGATTCAGGCAGTTGGTAACGAAATTCTTAGAAACTTCCCAGATATGGTTGTGAAATATGTAACTGCGGAGAGATTTGTAACAGAAGTAGTAGAAGCTATTGGAAAAAGACACACACACAAATTCAAAGAACAATATAGAAAAGTAGACGTTTTTCTAATGGATGATGTTCAGTTCTTTGCACGAAAAAATTCATCACAACAAGAATTCTTCCACACATTCAATGAACTTTATGAAGGAAATAAACAAATAATCATCACATCAGATAGACCACCATCAGAATTGGACGATTTGGACGAAAGATTAATAGGAAGATTTGGAATGGGAATGGTTGTTGAATTGCTTTTCCCGGATTTCGAAACAAGAATGGCAATATTGAATCAAAAATGTAGAGAATTTGAAGTGATTATCGATCCGGAAGTTCTATATTTTATCGCAAACAACGTTCACAATAGTGTTCGAGAATTAGAAGGAGTACTGCGACAAGCGGTTGCAGAGGCTCAACTTAGTGATCGTGTTCCAACTATCAGAAGCGTTGCGGAGATCATCAAACGTCTCGACAAAGCACAAAAAATTATCGGATACGACATCGAGGCGAAAAGGAATTGTCCTATTGTGAAAACAGCAAATGATGTAATGGAATTGGTTGCTGAATACTACAATCTGACAACCGACGACCTAATTGGAAAGGATCGACACAAAGAAATCATGGTTCCACGACAAATATGCATGTATTTGATCAAGAACGAATTGGGACAATCATACGAAAAGATCGGTGGAAATTTCGGAGGAAGAAATCACACAACTGTAATGCACGCGTGCAATAAAACAGCTTCAAAATTGAAAAAAGATGTACGCTTAGTGAGAGACGTAAATGCAATTAAAAGAGAAATGGGACTTTAGATTTACAACTAAGGCATAATAGCGCTAATATGTGGAGCGAAATAGTTCTTTAAATTTTTGAATATGTATTATAGATCCAGGACAAAGTCCAATCGTCTCGTTGATTACATAATGCCTTTTTTGATTATTATCGCTGTAGGTGTGATCATCATCCTTTTATTTAATCTGTTTAAGGCGGTTTTTGCACCGCAAACTACCGGTGATGCGTTTATGCATTTGGAATCGGGAAGCGTTCAGGTAAAGATGTTTGGAACTGAGGATTATTTTGATTTAACTTCGGATGCTTTGGTGATGCAGGGTGATGAACTTATTACTTCTGCGGATTCCAAAGTGATTATCGAGTTTTTTGATGGAACTTTGATGCGTTTAGATGGAGGTGCTGATATTATTTTGGAAGAGATTGATGACGGAGACGAGCCATTTATAAGCATGATTTTGGTAGATGGTAGTCTTTGGTTTAATAAAGTTTACAAAAACACCAGCTCTACAAGTATTGAAGTGCAAATGAGTAATATAGTTATGAAATCTACTGAAGGTGGAACTTTTGAAATTGAGAATACTTTTGATGAAGCTGTTAGAGTTATAAGTGGTGATGGTGTTGTGGTGGACGTAATGTCTCAGGATGGGGCAAGTGTTGTTGAAACTGAGAACGTTGGTGTTGGTCAAGAAGTAGTTTTCTCTGATACTGCACTGCAGAAATATTGGCAGTTCCAAAGTCCTAGTGTGCTGACTGCTTTGTCTGATGAATTTAAAGAAACTGCTTGGTACAAGTGGAATATTGCTGAAGATATTGAACCAACAGGATTTAGTAAGGCTGCGATTTTGGGTGAAGAAAGCGATTTTGTAGAGGTAGCTCCTGAAGTTTATGAGCCGGAAGAAGGTGAAGATGACGCTGCAGACGATGTGGCTGATGACGTTGCTGACGATGACGCGGATGGTGCGGCGGACGACGTTGCCGATGAAACTTTCGAGCCAGATGTTGTTGAAGAAGACTCTATTGTAGAGGATGGACCAGAAGATTTTGAACCAGTTGAGGACGAACCGGCTGATGATGAGCCAGCTGCGGATCTTGGACCTTTAACTACACCTACAATCACATCAGTTGCTGGAGTTACAGAGACAAATGCTGATGGATTTTATGTTATTAGTACAAATCCAGGTACTTTGACTGGAGGAATTTCCGGTGCTGAAGATGTAGTCGTTAGTGGCTATACTCTAACAAAATTTGTGGCTGGAGATGGCACTTGGACTTATTATGCAAATGCGGATTATGCACTGATGGAAGCTGGTGAAAATTCATACGAAGTTTATGCATTGGCGCCAGATGGAACTCAAAGTGAATCGATAACAGTGAAAGTTCTATATCAACCGCCTGCTCCAGTTGTGGAAGAAGAACCACCAGCTGAGGAGCCAGTGGACGAACCGGCTGCGGATGAACCGGCTACGGATGAACCGGTAGATGAGCCAGCAGACGAACCTACTGAGTAAATTCATTTAACCTCATAAACTATGGATTATCTTTTGTCTCAGGACTATGTTTTTTGGATAGGGATCGTTGGATCCTTAATTTTGGTTACAGGAGCTGCTTGGCCTGTAAAAAGGGGAATTAAGCACCCTATGAAATCGGCAAAGAACTGGCTTTTTGCAGTTGGAGGAGCATTCATGTTTGCGTATGCATTGCTCGGATATTTGGATGGAGGGCCTATTTTCTTCGTTTTCTTACAGATTTTGGTTGCAGTTTCGAGCTTGCTTATGATGCTCAATGTTCCAGACAAGTATGACGTACCTATTATTTCGATTAGCGGTCTTGCGCTTATAGCTTGGTCTCTTACTTTGTTTGAAGGCTATAATACTATTTTCTTTGTACTTGGCCTTTCTGGAATTGGATTGGGATATGCGTTTCAGATGGGTACTGTACGACGAGTTTTGGCTCTGACGCTTGGTAGTGCTTTGATTGCTCTGTTTAGCTATATAGAGGCTAGCTGGATATTCTTTTGGCTAAATGTTTTCTTTGCTCTTTTCTCTGCATACTATGTGGCGAAAGGTTTGACTCCTGCGAAAAAAATCATCAAGGCTTGACTCCTGCGCGTTTTATGTGATACAAATGTTTCTTAATGATTTTTTTGTTATGTCCGAATTTTTTGACGGGGGTAAAGAAAGTGACTCTGTGGAGGTTCAAAGTGTGTCTTTTGAAGACATGGTGAATGAGCTTGCTGTAGCTGAGGACGACGAAAAGAGTGCTTTGGTAACAAGTTTAGCGCCATCTGTGCGGTCTTTTATGCATAGAGCATTAAAGTCTTATCGCGATTCGAGAGCGGTGATGCTTTTAGAGGGAGCTTTAGTCCCATCGATAACAGTCGAACCGGATATTGAAGCAATTGAAGTTATGGATGGAGTTATTCGATTTAAAAATTGTGCAGTTGTCTCTGGAAATCCTTTGGATTTGAGAGAGAGTAGAAAACTTATGATGGAAGTTGCAGATTACTTTAAAAAAAGTGGATACCATGTGTCAGGTTCAATGGGACTTCCTTTTGATCTTCAGATTCCGGTTTGTGAATTTGAAAAAGTGATGCACGAAAGAGCTGCTATCATTAATGAGGTTGATGATACTAGGAGACAAATCTTTGCCTAGAGGTGTTTAGCTTTGTTTACGTTGTGTTCTTCGTTGGAATTGGCGTAGATTACTTCGCCGATGTCGAGGGTTGTTAGGTAGAACCAATAATCGTTTTCTGTTGGGTACATTGCAGCTTCGATACTTTCAACGCTAGGATTTGAGATCGGTCCAGGTGGTAGTCCTAGGTTTTTTCGTGTGTTGTAAGGCGAATCAAGCTCTAGGTCTTCTGAGTCGATTTCTCTGTCGTCTGTAATGTAAAGCAATGTTGCGTCAGCTCCGAGCGTCCATCCGCTTGCCAATCTTTTCCATAGAATTCCTGAAACTAATTTTCTGTCTTCTGCTCCAAACACTTCATTTTCTATGATTGATGCCATTGTTATTATTTCATGAGTTGTGTGATTTTTGATTTCTGGTAATAGCTCTTCGGTTTTTTGTTCAAAATTGTCTAGTGTGAGGTATATCAGGTCGTCTGATTGAAAATCGACTGGATCTAGGAAGTATGTATCTGGGTAAAGGTATCCTTCGAGTGGAATTTCGAGCTCTGATAGCGCTTCTTCATCCAAAAATGAGTAGTACTCCCATCCATCGAAGTTTTTTACCGCTGTGACGAAGTCGTTTGGTTCCGTGAGTTGGAGTTCTACCAGCTTTTCGTCGATGTCTTTGATCGTGAGACCTTCTTGGATTGTAATTATGAATTCTGAACTTGCTGGATCGGAAATAATTTCGACGATTTCTTTTGGTGTCATTGTTTTGTCGAGCAAAAATCTTCCTGCGATAATGCTTTTACCGAGTCCTTCGTATTTTATATATAGATAAAGTGAAAAACTGCTTGGAATTAGGCCTTCTTCTTCTAGGTTTTCAGTTATTTCTTTTGGAGGTGTTCCTTTCTTTATTTGGAAGGAAACCTGAGCGTCGTCGGTTTTGTCGACAGGTGAGTTTATGTCGCTATCTACCTTCCAAAAGAAGATTCCAGTAGCGATCAAAACTAACAATATAATGACTGAGAATTTTTTCATGATTTTGTGTTTTATCCCATTCCAGGAAGATTCAAGTCTCCCATTACCTCTTTCATCATTTCTGCACCTATTTGTTGAGATTTTTTTACACCTTTATTAATAGCTTTCAGCAGGTTTTCCTCTAGTTTGCTTTTGTTTGTCATAGCTTCATCGGAGATTTCTACTTTTACAACTTCTTGCTCACCGTTGATTGTGACCATAACGCCTTCGTGTTCGGCTTCGATGTGTGTATTTTTTAATTCTTTTTTAATTCCACGAGCTTGTTTCTGAAGCTTGTACATATCTTTAGCTTTTTCAAACATGATTGTAATTGGTTAATTTATCGGGGTTGATTATAGAGTTTAATATCCTCGGAGTCGAGTAATTCTCTCTTCCATTGGAGGGTGTGTAGACCAGAGTTTTTTCCATAATCCAACTATGCCTTTGTTTTCTTTCTTATCTTTTAAGCCCAATTTGAATTGGCTGTGTTTTTTGTGGCCAATTGCTGTTGGATCTGCGATACAGAGGCCAGCCATTGAGGCTTTTGAGTCCAATACTTCGATTCTAGCGTCGCCCGCTATCTTTTCTAATGCTTTGACGAGGGCTAGGGGATTGCTGGTTATGTGGGCACCTGTGGCATCAGCAAGAAATTCACGTTCTCTACTGATTGCTAGTCTGGTTAAGGTTCCGACCAATACTCCAACTGTTAGAAATAAAACCCCAACGAGGATTAGTGGTCCTGATCCTTTGCTTCTTGATCCACCTAAGCGCATTCTGATTAATAATTCTCCGATCATTTCGATTGCTCCGACTAGTGTTATCGCGAGTAGCATAACTCGGATGTCTCTATTCAAAATATGTCCGATTTCGTGTGCCATAACACCTTCTAGTTCGCTTTTGTCGAGTTTTTCGAGTAGTCCTTTTGAGATTGCGACTTTTGAGTTTTTTGGATTGGTTCCGGTTGCGAATGCGTTGAGGGACATGTCGTCGATGATGTAGATATCAGGTGTTTTTGGGAGGCCGGCAGCTATGGAGGCATTTTCTACAGCTCTAAATAGTGCTGGATGATCCTTTTTCTTTATTGGTTTTGCTCCTGCGAATGCCATTATCATTCTTGATCCCAGGAAATAACTAATAAATGACCAAATAACGATTGCAAGCAAAACCCAGAACCCGATTGTACTCATCATTTCGTTGGCGAGATCAAAAGCGCTGATAGAGTAATTACCATCGAATGCTCCTGCTATTAAAAATGCAAAATATGTGAGTCCAATGATTATTATTGGAAAAATCATGAACATATACGCTGTTCTCCATCTGTTGGCTCTCATTTGGTCGTTAATTGACCCTTTAAATTGGTCCATTATTAGAATTTAGTTTCTACTGGTTTTTGAGCGGCTTCTTTTTCGCCTGCTTCAAGTTCAAAGAATTCACGTTTTTTAAATTTAAACATTCCAGCAACGATATTTGTAGGAACGCTCTCGATTGCAGTGTTCAAACTCTTTACTGAGTTGTTGTAGAATCTTCGAGCTGCTTGCAGTTTGTCTTCTGTGTCAGTTAGTTCTTCTTGCAAGTGCATGAAGTTTTCATTTGCTTTCAAGTCTGGATAGTTTTCAGCAACTGCGAATAATGATTTCAACGCTCCACTAAGCATGTTTTCGCTTGCTGCGTGGTCTTTCATTGAAGTTGCACCCATTGCGGCAGTTCTAGCCTTAGTTACTTTTTCAAAAAGTTCACTTTCGTGTTTTGCGTAACCTTTAACTGTATTTACCAAGTTTGGAATTAGGTCGTATCGTCGTTTCATTTGTACCGAAATACCGCTCCAAGCTTCATGGGCGTTGTTTTTCTTCCTAATTAAGGAATTATAAAGTACGACTACTAAAATAACGGCCAGTAAAATGATTCCTCCTATTATTAGTCCTGCACTCATGATTATTTTGGTTAATAATGTTTACTAAGTTATATCCGATTTTCTATTGCATGTAAATTTCTTTTCATTTAGAGTAAACACCGCAAATTTATGAACACATATGGATAACGTTGAGTTGGAAGTACAATCAAGAAATACAGACATGAAGGCATCTGATCTTCGTGCGCAGAGCCTTATTCCAGCTGAATATTATGGAAGAGGTGTTGAGAACAAATCTATACAAATGGATTACCAAACTTTTAGACGTGTATATAGAACAGCAGGAGGAAATACGATTATTACTTTGAAAGTTGATGGTAAGGAAGAAATCAACGTATTGGCACATGATGTGCAGCTTGATCCTATTACAGATGATTATGTTCATGTAGATTTTGCTAATGTTAGAATGGGTGAAACACTTCAAACCAAAGTTTCACTTGAATTTATTGGTATTGCACCAGCCGTGAAAGAGCTTGCGGGTGTTTTGACTACAAATACTACAGAAGTTGAAATCAAGTGTTTACCAAAAGATTTGATTCACGGAATTGAAGTAAATATTGAAAGTTTGGTAGAATTTACTGATTATATCAGGGTAAAAGATCTTATTGTCTCTGATACAATTGAAATTTTGAACGATCCTGAAGATGTAGTTGCAAATGTTGCTGCTCCTAGGGAAGAGGAAGAAGAAGTACCAGTTGTTGCTGAAGGCGAAGAAGGTGTTGAAGGAGAAGAAGGTGCTGAAGGCGAAGAAGGTGCTGAAGGTGAAGGTGGTGAGAAGGCTGAAGGAGGCGAAGAGAAGAAAGAAGGAGGTGGTGATAAGGGTGGAGAAAAGAAGGAATAGGTATTTCATTAACCTTATATATATGAAAAATCTTACACGTTCTTTGTTTGTTGTAATGTGCTTTTTGGTGTTAGCACCAATGGCATTTGCGGATGTTGCTTTTCCTACGGTGACAACTGTTTATTTTGAGCAAGAAGGGGAACCTTATGATGGTCCTGTTGATTATGAAGTGAATTGTTATGGGTATGAATGGGATCCTGGTTTGGAAGCGGTTCCTGAGGATTATGATCCGGAAAATCCTGAAGTAGTATATTCATATACGGCTAGTTGTCCGGAATATGGCTGCGAAATTGATGAAAATTATTATTTAAACTATCGCCATATAGATTACTGTGAGCTGAATGGGCTTGAGGAATCTACGGGTGATTTTTTTACTATTGAAAACTTTGCAGATACACCAGTTCCTGAAGATTGCGTAGGTGATTATGAAAGAACATGTGAAGTTACTTTCGAAATTCCAGTTGTAGAGGAAGTTGTAGAGGAAGTTGAGGAAGATGATCTTA
>JAOZTS010000038.1 GCA_029939035.1 Candidatus Altimarinota bacterium
AATTTATCGACCTTGAAAAAAAGAAAGAGAAAAGTGAACAGATTATCAACGAAAGCAAAGAGACGGCAGAGAAGATATCCACAGAAAACGCGGAAAGAGTGGAAAACTTCAAAAAACGGCTTAAAGAAGAGATAACCAAGAGGGAGGAAAGGATTAGTAAAACCAAAAAATCGCTTTCTAACAAGGAAGACAGCATTAACAAGAAAGAACAAAGGGTAAACGAGACAAAATTAAAAATTGCTACATACAAGGAAGAAACTCAGAGTAAAAAGAATGCCGCAATTCGCGCAGAGGGAGAAATAAAAGAAAGACTTTCAAAGATAACAGCTCAATCTCCGGAAACAGTAAAAGAGAATATAATAAGAAAGTACGAATCAGAAATAAGAGAAGATGGAAAAAAGAGAGAATCAGACATCCTAGAGGCATTAAAAGAAGACGCACCAAAACAGGCGAAAAAAATACTTATAACTTCTATGCAGCGCCTTTGTTCGCCTACTTCGGTAGAAACAAGAGCTGTCCTTATAAAGGTTCCAAGAGATAATATTAAGGGAAAAATCGTAGGAAAAGGGGGGCGAAACATCCTCGCTCTAGAAGAAGAGTTAGGTGCCGCAATAGTATTTAACGACCTTCCAAACACGATCAGTATCTCAGCATTCAACCTAGTAATAAGGAGAATTGCAGAAAAAACTATTAAAAAACTGATAAAAATCAGAGGCGGAATCGACGAAAACGTAGTAAAAAGAACGGTTAAACTTGCAGAAAAAGAAACAGACGAAGAGCTATACGAAATAGGTAAAAAGGCATTAGAAAAAATGGGAATCCCTTCAAAAGACAAAGATTTCATCAGAACAGTCGGACGCCTCCAGTACAGAACAAGTTACGGACAGAACATTATGAAACACTCAATGGAGATTGGATGGCTAGCAACAATGCTTGGAAGCGAAATGGGATTAGACATCGAAACATGTAAAACCGGAGGATTCCTACACGATCTGGGAAAAGCTATCGACCAAGACCCGAACGTAAAAGACGCACACGATAGGCTCACAAAAGAACTAATGGAAAAATACGGATTCCCGGAAGCAGCAGTACACGCAGCATGGACTCACCACGACGCAGAGCCACAAAAAACACCAGAGGCCTTGATAGTAAAAGCGGCTGATGCCGTTTCGGGAGGGCGACCTGGCGCAAGACAAGACTCAATAGAGAGATATATAGAGCGAATGCGAGCCATAGATGAATCGATAAATTCGTTCGACGGGGTTCAAAAATCATATACTATGTCGGCCGGCAGAGAGGTTCGTGTATATGTAAATCCAGACAAGGTCACAGACAAAGACATAACAAATATGGCTGAAGACATGGCAAAGACGATCGAAGAAAACGTGGTATATCCAGGTAAGATAAAAATCAAGGTCGTTAGAAGGACAAAAAGCCTTGAGGTAGCCAAATAATAGGGGTAAAATATAATTATGACTAAAGAAGAGAAAAAAAAGAAGAAGATAGTAGACAAAATTCTAATGGGAGCCATTATCGGTGGTGCCATAGGTTCGGTTTTGGGTGCAACAATTGCGCCTAAGAAAGGAAGTGAAACTCGAAAAGATATCGCCCAAACGGCTGATAAAGCCAAAAAAGGAGGGTCGAGGATTTTTAAAATAATCAAGAAATGGATACTGGGCAAAAAGGATAAATCCAAAACGGAAGAAAAAGATCAAAAGCAGATCCCACACGAACATGTTTAAATTTAAAAAGGCAGCCGTATCGATAGGAATCGGCTTAAGTATAGGGCTCGTTCTAACAGCAGGAATCTTTCTGTTGAAATATTCCATTCACGGAAAATTTCCACCAGGAACTGCAATTTCCGGCATAGACGTTTCTTATAAAACGCCTCAGGAAGCAACATCGATTTTGGAACAAGCAAGGGACACATACGTAACAACAGAACTCGAAATCACACTTGGTGAAAAGACCGTAAGCCTCACTCCAGAGGAGTTAGGGGTTGATATACTGGTAAAAGAAACAATCCAAGTTATAAAAGAGACAGATGCCACAAAAGTATCTGTACTCGAGCTCTTTGGACGAAAAAATCAAGACCCAACCACAATCAACGTTCTCACGAAAATAGACCACGAAAAACTAATTGCAGTGGTGGAGGAAAGCTTCGAACTTTCAGATATAGCTCCGAAAGAAGCAAGTCTTTATATAGAGGAGGGAGTTATTTTGATTGAAGAGGGAGAATCGGGACAGGCTGTAAACGAAGACGAAATAATCGCAATATTAAAAGAATCCGCAAAACAACTAGTTCCGGAAGAAGTTGTGATTGAGCTGGAAGAAAAAGAACCGGAAATCACAAAAGAAATGCTTGAAGAGCAAATTCCGGAAATCCAAGAAGCCTTGGAGTTTGAATTCGCGCTTCTTGACCCAATATACAGCGACGACTGGTATGTAAAGCTTATCGACTATATGGACTGGGTTACTTTTGTAGAAAAAGAAGAAGTAAGTATTGAAAACTTATTAACAGGGGAATCAGAAAAGAAAATAGTTTTGGAAATTGACCAGGACGCCCTGAACATATTTGTAGACGAAGAAATATCGCAGTGGTTAGACCTGCCAGCAGATCCCGTAAATATTTACTTTGACGAAAACGAAGAGGTTGTAATAGAAGGAAAAGGAAACAATGGCCTAGAAATCCAAAGAGGCGACCTGAAAAAAGCGATAGAACTGGCAGTAGAAAACCGTATTGCGGAAGTGCCAATCCCAGTTCTCGAAATTGAACCGGAAATCAACATTTCAGAAGAGCTGCAAGAGCTAGGCGTAGTAGAGAGAATAGGTATCGGACATTCTTCATACTATGGTTCTACAGCAAACAGAGTTCACAATATAAAAACAGCCTCAGCCAAACACAACGGAACGCTGGTAGCACCAGGAGAAGAGTTCTCGTTCAACGGCAACCTTGGGGCGGTCGACGGGACAACAGGATACCGAAAAGAATTAGTTATAAAGCCGGAAGGCACAATACCTGAGTATGGAGGAGGAGTTTGCCAAGTATCGACTACAATGTACCGAGCAGCGCTTCTCACAGGCCTACCAATCACAGAAAGACACGAACATTCATACGCTGTCTCATACTATTCACAAGTAATGGGTCACGGAATGGACGCGACAATATATCTAGGAGGAGCAAACCTCAAATTCATGAACGATACCGAAAACCACATTCTCATCCAGGCTTACACAGTGGACGACTACGAATTATACTTTGTTGTATATGGAACTGACGATGGAAGGTCTGTTGAAATGGATGGGCCATACACTTCAAATTATCACGGAGCTGGAGCAACAGTTTACATAGACACTGCAACGCTTCCAGTTGGGTCTACAAAACAAGTAGAGGTCTCTCACACCGGTTTCAACGTTCTTTGGTATAGATACGTGACAAAAGGAGACGGCGAAGTAATCACGGAAGAAATAACAACGAACTATAGAGCCACCCCGGCAAAAATCCTCGTGGGAACGGCACCGGTTGCGGAATAGTTTTATTTCTTTGCGTCTTGAGCTTCTTTTCTAGCGGCTTTTAAAGTTTTTATATAACCCTTCGCTTCTTTATTTCCCGGCTCAAGTTCTAATATTTTTCCAACAATCTCCAAGGCTTCGTTGTGATTGCCGAGCTCTGCTTGAAGATCTATCAACAAGAACAAGAAATCCAAATTATCCTGCTCCATTTCAACAGCTTTGTTTAGAGCAACAACAGCATTGCTTAAATGGCCCAAAGACCTATAGACCTGTGCCAAACTCACGAACCTTTGAGGACGCGAAGGGTCCAGATCAACAGCTTTTTGGTACGCAACTTTTGCCTCCTCAAAAAGATTTTGTTGATAAAGAGCGAGTCCGCGGTGGCTGTAGTGAACGGCCTCTCCGGTAATCTCGCCCAAGCTCTTAAATAGAGCGGCAGCAGCGCTAAACATTTCCTTTTTCATATATAGCATTGCTAGCTTGTGCAGAGTTTCGGCGTGTAATTCGTTTATAGCCAAGGCCTGCACAAAATACTTAATAGCATCTTCTTCTTTTCCAACCTTCAAGGCTGATTCGGCCTTTTTAGTTAATTCCTCAATCTCCTCGGATTCGCTTCTAGAAAGCTTTATCGCCTTCTCTGCAAAGTCGTCATCTTCCTTTTCTACTTTTTTAACAGGTTCTTGCGGAGACTTTTTCTTTTTCCAGTACAAAAACGCCCTCCTGCCAAACACAGAAGTTAATAACAAAAAGCTAAATAATATTGCGAGATATGTCCACATAGGTAAATTTTATCTTCTATTTACTGGCGGTTTTTTTAATACTTTATCAATGTCGTCCGGCCCAATAGTAACAGGCTCTCCCTTGTTTTCAGGTTGAACCCTAAGTCTTTGATTCAGTACGTCCACCGCAAAGACAAAACCACTTTTTTCCGGAGAAACGTTTTTCTTGAACTGAACCGTACTGCCCACTGCAGGGACTTTTTTTCGAAGCTCTTTATATGCTTCGACTTCATACTTCAAGCAACACAGAAGTTTTCCACAGGCCCCAGAAAGCTTTGAACTTCCTTTGCTTTCCAATCCTTGTTCACGAACCATCTCCATATTTATACTCACCAATTTTCCTAAAAAAGTATTACAACAAAGCGCTCTTCCACAACGGCCATATCCGCCAATGTTCTTTGCCTTGTCTCGAGGCCCAATTTGTCGCAAATGAATTTGTTTTTTCAACGAACGCGCCAGCTCTTTCACAAGATCACGAAAATCCACACGTTCATCGGCCGTAAAAGTAAAATGAACCTTGCTTCCATCAAAAGAATATCCAACTCTGAAAATATTCATTTCCAGCCCAAGACTCTTTACCAATTTTTTGCAGACTGCAAGCGCACTCTCGGTCTGTTCCGAGTGACTATCTACTTTCTGCAGATCGTTTGCCGTTGCTCGTCTCAAAACTTTCGAAGTATACAAAATCTTTTCCTCGTCGACAGAAGGCTGATTTACATATTTTATTACGCCATACTCTTCCTTTTCCTCTTCATCCTTAAAAATAACCTTATCCCCCACGGCAATTCCTCCTTTTCCAGAATCAGGAATCTCAAGAAGAGCAGAGGAGTAAGTGCAGTCTATACCGATAACTTTGTTTGCCATAAATTATAAACTTAACATTAAATTTTCCAGAACCAGTCTTTTGTTAATATTTCTTTTCAAAAACATACCAGCTTCCTCGATTTTTGAAAGGGTTTTTATGTGTTTCGACGTTTCTGAGTCACCTTCCAAAACTTTGCTACGAAGCACGTGCGTCAGGATATTCAAAAAAACATTTACTCTTTTTTGCTCAGCAACAAGATCTTCAACGTAAGCAAATCGATCTACACGGTTTTTTGAACGCAAAAAGTTCTGAACATCTGCATAAATTTTTCTATAATCCGCTAAGGAGTCAGGATTTTCCATTAGGTGAATAGCCTTGCCGGTTTTTCCAAGAGAAAGAAGACTAACTTGGTGAATAGTCTCAGCATCTTGATTTGGATATAGCTCCTTCAGCTTTTCTTCCAAATATCGAGCTGAAACATTGCTGAATTTCACAACTCGAGTTCTCGAAATAAGAGTTGGCAAAAGACCACGAATGTTGTTTGTCGTTAATATAAAAATTGTGTTTGGTGGAGGTTCTTCAAGAACTTTCAAAAAGCTATTCGCCGCCTCGATAGTCATTCGCTCCACGCTCTGAATAAGGAAAATCTTATATTTAGACTGCCCCGTCATATTTGTTCTCTCAACCAGTTTCCTCACATCCTCAATCTTTATCGATTCACCGTTCCCTCTCATTTCGACCGTATCAATGTGACTCCCCTGTTGAACCTGGATACAAGTTGGGCACTTATGGCAAAAATTATTCTCACACTGCAAAATTCCAGCAATTTTCCTGCTTACGGTATGTTTTCCCACACTATTTGGCCCCGCCATCAGATAAGCATGCGACAAATTCCCAGATTCAATATCTGACTCGATCTGTTTCAGCTGCTTCTCATGGCCAATAATTGACCAATTATACTTCATTTAATGCCCTTTATCTGTTGCCGAACAAGTCTACCATTGCTAAAATGCTTTTGCCAGCCCCGAAGCGAAGCGAGGGGCCTTCTCTACTAAACCAAATGCCCGCAGGGCAACATTATCCCTAATTCACAACTATGAAAAAAACAGTAGTAATTCTCGCAATAATTGCGTTAGTAGTACCAATTATAATCGGCTTCGGATTTGGGCAAAAACCTGATACTGAGCAACCACAAGACAAACCAATAACCATAAAAGAAATGAAATTAGCACCAGAAAGCGGCGACACGATCGCAGTTTTGAAAACAACTCTAGGAGAAGTACGAATGCTTCTCTACACAGAAGAGGCTCCAGAAACAACAAAAAACTTTATAGAATTAAGCAAAGATGACAAATACGACGGAACAATTTTCCACAGAATCATCGACAATTTCATGATCCAAGGTGGAGACTTCGAAAACAGAGACGGTACAGGCGGATACAGCTACAATGGTCCAGGAACAAACCTAAAAGATGAATTCGGAGAGGGTCTAGAGCACAAATACGGAGCAGTTTCTATGGCAAACGCAGGTCCAAACACAGGAGGAAGCCAATTCTTCATTGTCCAAGCAGCAGCAGGAACAGCATGGCTCAACGGAGCACACGCAATCTTCGGATACGTATATGAAGGAATGGACGTCGTTGAAAAAATGGCAGACGTTGAAAAAGACGGAGGAGACAGACCGCTAGAAGACGTTATTCTCGAAGACGTAACTATCGAAACACTCTAATGGAAGAGGCTTTACTCAAAATCACAGGCACCGTCCAAGGCGTGTTTTTCCGAGACAGAACGCAAGAAAAAGCCCTCGAACTAGAACTCAAGGGCTTCGTGAGGAACATGTCTGACGGCAGTGTTATTGCCTGTGTACAGGGCAAAAAGCACCAAATAGAAGACTTCATAGCTTGGTGCCACGATGGGCCCACTTTGGCAAAAGTTGACCACGTCGAAGTGACATGGCGCGAGCCTGACGACAACTTCGATTCTTTCGACGTCCAATACTGAAACTTTCAAGCTCGTTTCTCGTTCAATACATCCAAGCCTGACAGCTTGACTATGCTGCTTAATCAGGGTATAGTATTCTGCCTTTTAAGTAAGGTAATTTGGCCAAGCCTTTCATATAAATAAGAGCTTCGCCAACGATGCTTGAAAGCATAGGCTGGCGAGAAAAACAAACAACACCCCTTTTTTGGAATTATCCAAAAGGGGCAACAGATATATCAAAAAACTTCAGAAAACGGGAGAAGAGGACACATGACTACGATAATCAGTGGAGACACCAGAATCGGAATGGTAATCAAAGGATACGAAGTCCTAGAACCCCTCGGAGAAGGGGGGATGGGAGACGTGTACAAGGCAAAGCATCCAAAGTACGGATTCGCAGCAATTAAGTTTCTGAAGGCAGCTTTCGCTGACCAAAGAATCTTCGAAATCTTCAAAAAAAGGTTTGAGGTTGAAGGAAAAAACCTCATGAGGCTTCGGGGAACGACACACGTTGCGACCGTCTACGACATCAGCGAAGAGGAGCCATACGCCATCATCACCGAGTACGTGGAGGGAGTTCCTTTCTCTGCGTGTCTCGAGAGTGAAGGGCTGTGGAACCCCGCATCTCAGCTTCGACTCTTCGAGGTCGTAGTCAAGATGGCCAAAGCGCTGGTGACAGTCCATCGGGAGGACATTGTCCATCGAGACGTGAAGCCGGACAATATCATGATCAAGGATCCCGACGAGAAGTCCCTTGATCCACGGCTGATCGACTTCGGCATCTCCAAGGTGGAACCAGACGAGGGAGATGCGAGGTTGACGATCGCGGCCTCAGCTGCCATGGGGTCTGTAATGACAGCAGCCCCCGAGCAGCTACGAGGACACATGGACATCGGTCCCACCGCCGACATCTACGCGCTGGGCATCATCGCCCACATGATCTTCAACAAGGGAAAGCACCTCTATGGGTCTGAAAAAGACCTCAAGGGGCAAACCCAGGTCGAAGCGATCATGTGGGCAACTGGCCTGGCAGAAGATGAGAAGCGGACAAAGGAGGCACTGGAGGAGATAGACCCAAGGGTGGCCAAAGTGATCGGGCCCTGTATCAGGGCCTATCCCCTAGATCGAACCCAGACAATGGAGGAGGTTCACAGCCGGTTCGCAAAGCTCTACCTGGAGCTTCTGATGGAGCAGCAGACCAAGTCTGCAGCTCCCACCGCGGCGGTTCCCATCTTGGACGAAAAGGATCTCGATCCTAAGCCGAGACTTGAGTCCAAAACGAAGCCACCCATCCCCGAAACCATTTACGGTATGCCAACGAATCCGGGAGTTACGACTCCACCGGACACCGGGGACGAAACCGTGAGAAACCTGGTCCCTCCAACTTTCGAGAAGGAGGACGAGCTCGACGCTGCAACCCCCGTGGAGGATTTCGAAGAACCGGAAACCACGGAGCCCATCGCAACCAACGAGGAGGAAAGCAAACGGAAAGTCTGGCTCATCATCGGAGCGTGCATCGCAGGTGCCATCGCCACAGCGGCGCTTGGCCTCGCGGTCGCACAATACAACGCTCCGAAGGAGGCAACTGGCGAATACGCCAAAGCTCCTCCGATGAAGCAGAAGGTGAAGGACGCGAAAACCCACGTCATGAAGCGGATCGTGAAAAAACAGCCGGTCATGAGGCCTCGGTCCAGACCGGTGAAAAAAATCACGCTTCCGCCTCCCCGACGAGTGGTCAAGCAACCCAAGCCCAAAACCCTCAACCCCTGCAAACGAAAGAAAGGAGAAGAGCCTTCCCGTAAATGCGTGAAGCATCACTGCAAACGCAAACGCGGAACCCGTCCCTCGGACAAGTGTATCTACTTGCAGTTCGAGAGGGCGCAGATTACGTGCGGTAAGGAGAGCTACTTCCGAAAGATTTTCGACGAGCATCCGGGCCGCATGGTTCAGTGCTTGGCGAAATACGCCGAGGATCTTCGTGGATACCAGTACGACGACTTCGACAGTGTCGCGCTGGCAGTTCTCTTTGTGCAGGAAGTGCGCACGCACTACTGTTTCACGAAGCGGATCAGGGTGTGCGACAAAAGACACCCCAATAGCTACGCGAAGAGAAATCTCCTACACGGTGTGTGCGGATCTATGCACATGCGCATCTACGCAGCCGGTACCAGATGGAAGCAGAGCTACTTAGGCTTCATGGGTAAGCCCAAGACCGACAAGATCAAGGGCTGGCTCAAAGAAAAGGCCAGGGTAGCCCGCACAAAGAGGATCCGCACCCAATGGGTTCTCAACATCCGCAAAAAATTCCCCCGTGCAACAAAGTGTCTCGATAGACCGTAAGGTAAATCGGGCCGCTCCCCACGCAGCACAACAACAAGTTGGCTGCGCACTCTTTCTCGCCAGCCAACTTCCAAAAATTCTCCTCCGGAGAATCTCAAAATTAGTTCAAATCGATCTACTTCATCGCAGTTTCAACCACAGCTTTAAAAGCCTTTGGTTCATGAATCGCAAGTTCAGCAAGCATTTTTCGGTTTAGCTCAATACCCTTCTTTGTCATGCCATCAATCAGTCTGCTATAAGCAACTCCCTGTGCTCTGCAAGCAGCATTGATACGTGCAATCCAAAGTCGTCTAAATTCTCTTTTTCGAGTACGACGATGTGTATAAGCATGCAGTCCAGCTTTCATAACTGCATTTTTGGCCTGTCTAAAGGTTTTGCTTCTTAGGCCTCTGTAACCTTTGGCTGCCTTGACTACTTTGCGGTGCCTACGGTGGGCGTTTTCGCCACTTTTTACCCTTGTCATGGTATTTTAATTAAATTTGTAAATTATTTTGTCTCTGCGACCTCTTCAACTTTTTCGACTTTTTCTACAACCTCCTCTTTCTTCGCCTTTGCCGGTGCTTTTTTCC
>JAOZTS010000123.1 GCA_029939035.1 Candidatus Altimarinota bacterium
TTTAATAATATCTTTTTTAATCTGAGCTTGCTTTACATCCGGTCCATGCTGACATGAAACCACCACTGCATCGACTCGCAAAGGCTTGTATCCATCATATTCCACAGTTACTTGAGTCTTTCCGTCAGGCCGCAGATACTTCAAAACACCCTTTTTCCGAACTTCTGCCAACTTCAGAGCCATCTTTTGCGCCAAACTAATAGGCAAAGGCATCAGCTCAGTCGTTTCATTACAAGCAAAACCAAACATCATTCCCTGATCTCCAGCTCCTCCCGGATCCACACCTTTCGCAATATCCGCACTCTGTTCATCGATAGCCGTCAACACACTACAAGCCTTGTAATCAAAGCCATAAGTCGCATCTGTATAACCAATATCCTTGATCACCCTTCGGGCAATCTTTGGGATATCAGCATATCCATCAGTTCGAACCTCACCAGCAATAAAAACAAGCCCAGTAGAGACCATCGCCTCACATGCAACACGGCTCATTGGATCCTGCTTTAGCAAGTCATCCAGGATCGCATCCGAAATTTGATCCGCCATTTTGTCAGGGTGTCCTTCGGTAACCGATTCAGATGTAAAAAGATATGTAGACATAGTTAATTTGAGTTAGTAAACTCAATATACAAAATACAACACGTATGCACAAAGGAAAAATATCAATTGTTCTGATCCACTACAACACACCGCAGTTTCTGCGTACTTGTCTCGACGGCATTTTTAGCCAGACATATGAGAACATCGAGGTCTTTTTTATTGATAATAATTCCCCAGACAAAGAAGGTTTGGAATATGTGAAAAAGGAATACGGACACCAGGAAAAGCTTACGGTAGTGGATAATGCTGACAATCTGGGCTACGCAAAGGCCGCAAATCAGGGAATAAAGATGTCTGATGGTGAATATGTGGTAATTACAAACCCGGATATTATCTATACTCCGGAATATTTTGAGAAAATCATCGCTCGAATCGAAAAAGATCCAAAAATCTCAGCAATTACAGGAAAAGTGATCAAATATGACTTTGAAAAGAAGGAAAAAACGAATCTGATCGACACAGTTGGCCTTTTTGCTTACAAAAACCGCCGAATCATAGATCGAGGGCAAGGAATGGAGGATAAAGGGCAGTATGACAAGGAAGAAGAGGTGTTTGGAGTATCGGGAGCATGTCCTTTGTATAGGCGCGAAGCCCTGGAAGACGTGAAAGTTATGGGAGAATACTTCGATGAGGACTTTTTTATGTACAAAGAAGACGTCGACTTGTCTTGGCGTTTTTTACTTTATGGGTTGAAAAACTTCTATTTCCCGGGTGCAATCGCATATCACGGTAGGGGAACAGGCGTGTACAAAAGGTTCACAACCGGCGAAATCCTAAAAAACCGCGGCAAATTAAGCAAATTCCAGAAGAAATACTCCTTCAAGAACCAACTTTTGATGGAAAAGAAGAACGATATGCAGTGGCTACCACGATTAGCCAAAAAATTCCTAACATTCTTCTACATTACCCTAAAAGAACCATATTTATGGGGCAGTTATATAGATCACCTCCGTCAACTCCCACGAATACTCGAGAAACGAAAAATCATCATGAAAAATAGGAGAGTTTCAGAGGAAGACATGGGTAAATGGTTTACCTCATAACCTCTGGCAACATAAACGCCAAATCACTCGAAGAATAATTAAATCCCTTTTTCTTTTTCAACTTATCCCCGGCTTTTCCGAGCAAATAAGCTGCAGCCCGAGCCGCATCATATCCTTCCAAACGCTGAGCCAGCAAAGTAGCAACAACTCCAGCCAAAACATCACCACTTCCTCCAACAGTCATTCCAGGATTTCCAGTATCATTGATCTCTACGTGGCCTTCCTCAGAAGAAATATAATCACGAGGACCTTTCAGCAAAACATTGATATGCAAATCCATAGAAATTGATCGCAGCAAAATAATAGACTTCGAATCTTTGTCCTCCACATCAATTTCTCTATCAATCAGATTCCTAAATTCATTATGGTGGGGAGTGATAACGACACGTTGTTGGAGTGGAAATTTTTCCACACTCTTCAGAGCACTAATAGCATTTGCATCCAAAACCGTAGGGATATGTAGATTTTTAATAATTTCCAAAACACCTTCCACAACAGTTTCACCATCACCAAGTCCAGGCCCGATCAACACACTATCCATATTTTTACCATATTTTACAATCTCAGCAGCAGCCCGCTCACTCAACCGATCACCAGTATACTTTTTCACAATAAAATCAGGATACATGCTCCGAGTCACATCAAAATTACATTCAGGAACATACAAATGCACCAGATCCGCACCACTATACAAAGCACCCAAACCGGCTAACATAGGCGCGCCATAATAATCTATCGATCCGCCGACAATCAGAACACGACCATTCTCTCCCTTATGAGAAATAGGATTACGTTTCGGAATCAGCCCTTTAATATTCTTAATGGTCTTCAGCATATCCTTCAGCTAAGTTATAAAATGCTTTTCCTCCTAGGAATTCAGCCTTGTCTCCAAGTTTTTCCTCGATCCGAAGAAGCTGATTATATTTACATACTCTATCAGTTCGAGACAGAGATCCGGTTTTTATCTGACCTGTTTCGTTTGCCACAACCAAATCTGCAATAGTTACATCCTCAGTTTCTCCACTTCTATGCGAAACAACAGCAGTCCAATTATTCTCTTTCGCCATATTAATAGCACCAACAGTTTCAGTCAAAGTACCGATCTGATTCATTTTTATT
>JAOZTS010000124.1 GCA_029939035.1 Candidatus Altimarinota bacterium
AGAGTAAAACCATCATTAATTTCTTTTACTGCCAGTTGAGCAGCATGTTTGTTAGACACACCATAAATAGAGAAATCTCCATAGGACTCAATAAACCCAATTTTGATTTTGCCGGTTTGTTCACTGTGTGACATGTTCAAAGGAGATCATCTTAATTATTTAAGTGGAGTGGGTTTCTAAGATTCCAACCCAGCAAGAGAACTTAATGAATGAATGCCAGCATATTGTAAACAACAGCACCATTCAAGACTTAAAATATACATACTAATTACGTACAAAATATAAGTATTACTGAAGAGAGAGAAGGTAGGAGCGAAGGCTGATTTTTGTATTGTTTAAATCCATTTTTTTTCTGATTCTAAATCTATGTGTTTCTATAGTTCTGCATGATACACCCATAATTTCAGCGAGTTCTTTTGTTGTTTTTCCCTCTCGAATAAAGTTAGAAATATCGAATTCAGTTGATGTCAGTTCCAGGTGTTTGGAAAACAAGTTCTTTGAATATGGAGATACAATATGAGCTAAGTTGGATTCAAGAATCTCAAATAATGATTTTTGAGTAGAATCTAACTTTCTCTCTTTGATTTTTCCAAGAAGAGGAATCACCAACTGCTCAATATTACTAACAACTTTCTCTTCAAGTTCATTTTTGTCTTCGTCTCGTTTTTTTAGTACTACTCGAAGAGCTGTGTTAACCTCTTGTAAACTGAGCGTTTTTTCAATGAGGTCACGCTCTTTATTTCTCAATATCCTGTTAGTTTCATTGATTTTAGTAATGTCCGTGATGACAGCAAAACTGCCTTTGAAAATGCCCAACTTATCTACAATTGCCCTTGGGGCAACTTTTGTGGTAATGGTTTTTCGATCGGCCTTTATCCAGGCTATTTCATAAGATAGATTTTTCCCACCACTCTTCTTTCTGGTCTGCTTTTCCAGTATTTCTTTGTTTACCTCGTCGAAAAAAAACGATACTGGTAGTCCTAATATTTCGTCAAATCTATATCCAAGCATTTCACAAATTTTATTATTCCCATAAGCCACTATGAAATTTTCATCGAGAATTATAAATCCTTCGTTCATGGTCTCAAGCAATGAGCGATATCTTTGCTCACTTTCTTGTGAGGACAGAATAGCATTTACGCGGGCAATAATTGCACCAATACGCATTGCAAATGACTCTAGTGCCAACCGGCTATTCGAGGTTAATCGATCCACCTCGTAAGAATAAAGGTTCAAGTTGGCGACAGTGTTATTGTCGTAAGATACAGGTATTATGGCAATTAAATTCATTCCTTGCTGTTTAACCTGTTTAGATGCAAAAATTTCTGGATCAGTCTCGAATGAATGGAAATACACCGATTTCCCATTTTGCACAAAAATGGTTTCCGGCGTAGAAAAATCATAGTTTTTGATATGGTTGAGAATTTGTGAACTCAACCCACAATACGATACCAATTTCAAACCGTCTGTTATTCTATCTGTTAAATATAGTGCACCACCGTGGATTCCCTCAATTTTACAACAAATCGATAACAAATGATTTAATGTGCTGCCAAGAGAGGTCGTTGAGGTTAGAAGATTGCTGATTTCATGATTCAATTTTAAAAGATGGCTTTCTTCTGATTTTTTTTTAATTTGTCTCATTTTTTTCGGTTCTCAAGGAGGCTCCTGCAAACAACCCCCTAATGCAATCTCAATCGTTCTGCCATCTTGTTTCTGTAGGGGCAGAGAACAACAGCTTTGAGAAAAGAATGTTTAAAACAACATACAGTAGAACATATATCCGTAAACAACATTCAGCAATTTGTTTATTTCCCAGTTCCCATGAGCAGAGAACACAGCACTGATTCCCTTTGTATAAAGAAAAATTGAATATCTTGATGGAGAATTTATTATAAGTTATACTCACGGGTTTGTTAATACGCTTCGATCTCTAGAGATCAGCATGAGAAGCATGAAAATGATTAAAGCACATTTCAAGAAATTTTAAAATGGTGGTCAAATGAAGACACGCATCAGAGAGTTGATGAAAGATAAGCCGGTTGGCGAAATTGTTTCCGTAGCTGGGTGGATCAGGACACGCAGGGATACCGGCGAATTTTCCTTTTTGGAGGTTAATGATGGCTCCTGTCTTGCCAATATGCAGATAATTGCTAATGACGATCTTGAAAATTACGACGATGAGATAAAACAGCTTACAACCGGTTGCAGTATCAGAATAAAAGGACAATTGAAAGAATCCCCGGCGAAGGGGCAGGAAGTGGAAATTCATGCAGATGAAGTCGTCGTCGTAGGGTTGGCTGATCCTAAAACATATCCTCTGCAGAAAAAGAGACACTCCTTTGAGTTTTTAAGAGAGCTCAGCCACCTGCGGCCACGGACAAATGCGCTGGGTGCAGTCAGTCGCGTGCGATCACGGTTATCTTATGGGGTGCATCAATTTTTTCAAAGAAAGGGCTTCTTCCAGGTGCATACACCCATTATTACGACAAGCGATTGCGAAGGGGCGGGAGAGATGTTTCTGGTCACAACCCCAGGGCAAAAAGGGGAAGGGCAACATTTTTTTGGTAAAAGCGCTGGCCTTACCGTAAGCGGTCAACTGCAGGCGGAGGTCTATGCACTCTCACTTGGGGACGTCTACACATTTGGACCGACATTCAGGGCCGAAAATTCTAACACTTCACGCCATTTAGCCGAGTTTTGGATGATCGAACCGGAGATGCCTTTTTGTGATCTTAAGGGAAACATGCAGAT
>JAOZTS010000125.1 GCA_029939035.1 Candidatus Altimarinota bacterium
GATCAGGCTAATTCATCATACAGGGATGTCCAAAATTGTTGTGCTTCCGCACGCCGCACCAATACCCATGGTCGCATTTGTTTGTCGATAGTGATAGCACCAGCATCTTGTAGCATATCCAAAACTGTCTCATTTTGACGTTGATTCCATCCGCATATTTTTTGCCAATGTACAGCTGACTCAAAGTCCGTAATGGTCACCTGCCGTTCGCTTGGGAAATACTCATCCCATAGAGAAAGCAAGAAAGCACCATAACCATTTCTGAAACCTGCTAGTAAAGGAGCTGGAGAGCGTTTGAGTTTACCATCGTCTTGCAAATCAAGAACATGTGCAGTTTTGAAGGCTGCTACTTCATCATATGTGCGTACAAGAGGCCCCAGAGGAGACCGGTTTCGCTTACCACAATTACGCTCCAAATATTCTGCCAAATCTTGTTCAGTAAAAGTCATTCCAAGGGTGTTGTAACCTTTATTGAAACTCAAATACCAAATCTCAGCACCACCATTTTTACGGCACAAATGTAAATGAACAAGCCACTGAGTTAGTTCTTCACTAAGATTACTATCTTCAAGCAATACCACTCGCCCAAAGGGAGTAAATTCAAGCTGTTTCTCTTTTGCTCCAGATGTTTTTAATATGTTAATTAATCCCATCCCTGAACAATAGCTTATAATTGCAGGTACTTTTCCTGAGGATTTCCCAACGGGGATACCAGTTTGATCTGAGATTTCCTTGTCAGTTCCTTTTTGCCCTGTTGCTACATATCGAAGTAATGCTGCAATATACTGCCGTTCGGGAATGAATGTTTGGTGAAAGGAAACAGAAAGACGTTTGTTTGCTAACTTTTCTTTATCCATAGTTAATCTGTCCACCGCACTAATCTTTCCGGCATTGCGGTAATCTGTATAGGAAATGCTTTTTCTTCTAACTTCCCTGTATTAGGATTAAAAGAAGGACCAAGTGAATAGCACTCACCCTTATTCAAGGAGACTAATTTTTCCTTCCAAACATTTACACTGTCACTGGTTGCATCCGATAAAATTTTCGCATACTCTTTCAATTCAGTATCAGCTGGTCGAAAAAACAACTTATGTGACGCATTGAATAACCTGTCTTGTGCTTCATTAGATAAATTACTCAATGTTTGTGTTGCTAAAATTGCTGACAAACCAAATTTCCGTCCTTCTCTGATGAATTTATCTAAGGGTGAATCAGAACGATGATCCAGGTTCTGGATCTCGTCGAGCACCATGGGTAATGGCCTGTCTTTACTTCCCTGGTTACTGGCATAGTCATAAAGATCCCATAAAATAAATTCTGTGGCCATTTTTGATAAGTCACGTGACAATCCAGCAAGTTGTAAGATATTCACCATTGACGATGGATCCGTATAAATGGCCTGCCAACTATCATTATCTTCACCCTGAAACAGGTTTGCACGACCTAATGGTGTAAGCTTATTGGCTACGGCAGTCGCATTTGCACTTCCGTCATTTTCCAAATCTTCAAGTAATTTTCCAAAATCGTAATTGTCTCCAAAATTATCTATGCCCTGCTCAATCACTTTATGTAAGATTGACTTTTGTTGGTCACCAAAAGAACTGTACACAGAGGTGAATACACTGGTAACTCGTCCTGCCACTGAATATGAATCCTCTATATCTTCAAAATCCTCTATAATCATACGCTGACGACGAAAAGGATTGATTGGCAACGGTGTCCTTTTAACAATATGCCCTTTGGGATGTACAATATCATTGAATTCTGATTCGAGCTGACTTTTCAGGAAACCACTGGTGTAATCTACAATGGCAGAATGCTGTTGCTGGTGAGCAAACTCCATTAAAATAGATTGGATTGCGTAAGTTTTACCAACACCAGATCGACCAAAAATCAAAATATGGCGATTTGATAATTTATCATGACCAAACTCCCAATATACATCACGCTGGATATTCCCTATGGTAGTTCCTAGGAAAATACGTGCTGGAATTTTATTACTGACTGGAGATGCTGGCTCTTGCTCCTCTGTTGAAGGTATGGGCTCTGTCTTAGAAACATCTGCTTCATTCTCATTAGATTGCTCAGACGACACAGAATCATCTTGCTCCTGTTTTGCCTCGTCTTTATCCACTTCGGAAAAGACATCAGTATCTTCCACAGGATCAGCCGCTACCGACTCATCAGTGTCAGGGGCACCATTGTCAATGTCATTTTCGATATTAGGAGTGTATGTCTTCTTTACCTCCTGATCTTTTGGAAAACAAAGCGTTTCATCCGTACATGGAAGCTTGACACTTTCGTCACCTTTACAAATGTGAGCAATAATGCCAACTCCGGCACAAATCACATCAATAGAAACTTGCCGATCTCTAAAAAAGAAATCCCATTGCTGGATTAATTCATAAACACTTTCATTTTTATCAATCCAATACGCTACAACCATTGCCTGCCAGCAGATTGTATATGTTCCTTCGCCGAGTTGTTCAAGTGCATAGGTTACAAGCGACTGTTTCTTAGCAGGAACACTACTCTTACTAGCAACTAATCGCTGAATTTGTGCCCACCAATAACGTTGATCAAACTTATTCACAGTATTTTCTTCTCTGGGACAAAACACATTCATAAGATGGCGTAATCCACTCTCTATCTGAATATGTGCTTTGTTCAAATGATCAGAGTTTTCTTGAGCAAGTTTGCACTCTATAATGTGTGCATCTATCAACACATGACCATCCTCCTGCAAATATG
>JAOZTS010000126.1:0-890 GCA_029939035.1 Candidatus Altimarinota bacterium
AGACTGGGTTTGAGTAATTTGTGTTTTCTAATCCGAGTTCTTCAACTTTTGCATTCATTTTTTCTATGAAGGCGTCGACTGATCCTGCGTTGTATTCTGCGAGCGCAATTGCTGCATCGTTTGCGGAGTGGATTATTGCTCCATAGAGTAGATTTTCTAGGGTAATTTGTTCGCCTGCTCTGAGATACATTTGGGAGCCCTCTATGTTTGCTGCGTAGTTGCTTACTGTCACTATATCTGTTGGGTCGTTTTCTTCAGTGACAATTGCTATCGTCATTAGTTTTGTGATCGAAGCTATTGGGAGGCGCGCATAAGCGTTTTTTTCAAACATAATTTTGTCAGATGCCATATCTATCGCGATGCTGGATTTTGCTTCAATGATTGGAGATATGAAAAGAGGATCTTTTATAGGTTCGGGAGTCTTTGTGGACATTATTTCTGTAATGTCAAAAGTGTTAGGTGTAAGCTCTTCCTGAGGAATTATGTCAGGGGGCATTGTTGTTGCAATAAATAGACTTATAAAACTAGTTAGCATTGATTTCTATGGTAGTTAATTTTCTGAATTTTCCTTTTTTTAGGTGGCCAAGTTTGATTTTTCCGATTCGTACTCTTTGCAAGTATTTCACATCGCTACTAATCGAGGCAAACATTTTTCTGATTTGCCTGTTGCGCCCCTCATGAATTGTTATTGTAAGAGTTGTTTGAGATTTTGATCTTTTTATGACTTTGATTTTTGCTTTTGTGGTTTTTTTCCCGTCAATTATTACTCCCTTTTCTAGTTTGCATTTGTCTTCGTCGGAAAGGAGTCCTGCGATTTTTAAGAAATACTCTTTTTCGCATTCGAATTTCGGATGAGTGTATTTTTTTATGAATTAGCCGTCGTTGCTAAA
>JAOZTS010000126.1:900-2732 GCA_029939035.1 Candidatus Altimarinota bacterium
CTACTGGTTTTAGATTAGGGATTTTTGGGACTAATAGCATTACGGTTTTTCTTTTGAAATCGTCGGTTCTTGTCGTTATGTGGTCTGCTAGTTTGTTCAATGCAATGTAGACTCTTTCTTTCTTGTGGGTGATTTCTTTCTCATTAACTATTACTTTGTCTTTGTATTGATCAACCTGGACGCCATGTTCTTGAACTTTTTTGCCATTAATAAAAACTTTACCGGCCTCTATTAGGTCGTCGGCTTTTCTTCTCGAAAATTCCGAGTTCGAAGATATAAATTTATTCAGTCTCATTTTCTGTGGTTTCAAGATCTGGATCGTCAGCTGTTCCGTTGAAGTTCACGCTTGGGTTTGTTGAGTGAGTAGGGGAGTCGATGTAGTAGAATTCGTCGAGCATGTATTTGTCACTGTTAACATAATCACTTCCTAGCTCGATTAAGATATCTGCATTTCCAAAATATTCTTTGTATTCTTCTTTTATGTCAGTGCTTTCGTTTCCTGGAATATATTTTTGGAAGAAATCTAATGCTGCTGGTCTAGAATCTACCGGTTCTCCGTCTCCATCATACATTTGGATGTAGTAGTATGTGGTTTGTGTTAAGTCTTTTATTGTGGCATTACCGAATCCTTGAACATCGAAGCAGTATCTTTGAAGGACTTGTTTTGTTTCTCCGGCAACTCCGTATTCTGCTGTTCCATTCAAGACATAAATAATTGATTCTTCGTGTGCGACAAGTGGAAAGTTGAAAACTAAGTCTGAGTATTTTTTTATTATGTCGTATCCGCCTGCAGGGATTAGAACATATTGTTCGTTGTATTGGTCTGGATACAGGAATCCTCCGCAGTCGATTGGGTTGTCGTGGATGAGTCTTTGTGTGATTGAGTCTGTTGAATAGTCTGCTGCCATTGCCCCTATTGTTAAAATTTCTTTAACTTTAATGTTGGTATCAATGTTTGCTTTTAGTGCGTTGAGTAGGCTTTTTACTTTTTGTTGGTCTAGAATTGTCTTTGTTTGTAATGCTTGTTCTTTGATCGCGTAGATTACTTGTTGTTGCCTTGCTGCTCTATCAAAATCTGATGTGGTTTTTCTGCTTCGAACATATTTTAGAGCTGTTTCTCCGTCCAAATGATGTTGTCCTTCAGAAATTTGAAATGTTTCGTACAATACTGTTCCGTCTTTTGGATATTCAGGGTCATAAATTGCTTTTTCAACATATACATCTATTCCTCCGAGTGCGTCGACTAAGTCTTTGAATCCTTGGAAGTTTATTTTTACCCAATAATGAATGTCCATGTCTGTAATTTCTTCTACTTTTTCTTTAAGGTATTCGATACCTTTTTGTTCACTGTCGTGATAAATGCGTCCATAGTGAAATGCTTCGTTGATTTTTGAGCTTCCGACAACTTCGTCTTTTATATATAGGTCACGAGGTATAGAAAGCATGTTTACCAATTTGTTCTCATCATCGAGACTGGCAACGATTATTGTATCTGTGAGGTCTGCGCCTTCATGATTTTTGTCTCCGGTTCCGAGGATAAGGAAGTTTGTGTGTCCTTTTTCATCTGTTAGGAGTTCGTCTCCGGCAATTTTTAGAAAAGTTGTGAAATTGATAGTACTCACAGCTTTTACGATTCCAACTACTAATATGATCGCTATTACGGCAGAGATTAGAATTGGAACTTTTATTTTTAAAATCTTTTTAGTTAATTTTGCTTCGCCTCTTGTAGATTCGATTACATCAAGAACAGTGGGTTCTTGGGGTTCTTGAACCAGTTTTGGCTTTGATCTTTTTGGAATCGATTTTCTGATTTTTTTAACTTTAAAATTCAT
>JAOZTS010000039.1 GCA_029939035.1 Candidatus Altimarinota bacterium
GGTAAAACTTCCTGAGGGCAAAGAAGAAGGAGTTTACGCTAACGCAGCGTCGGTTCACTTCAATTCTAACGAATGTATCGTAGACATGGCCTATGTAATTCCAAATGCCAGCGAACCTATCCTAAAAGTAGTTAGCAGGGTAAATATGAGCCACAAAACCGCAGAATCATTTCTAAAAGTCCTTTCCAACGCTATCCTGGACTTTAAAAACAAGAATAAGAAATAAAGTTTCCTTGACCAAAGTCAGTTCAGTGACAATAATCCTAGAGATTAAATAACAAAAACTCATGAAAAATTTAATGGAGAAAGTTGTATCACTTTGTAAAAGAAGAGGTTTTATATTTCCTGGCTCTGAAATATATGGAGGACTAGCTAATACATGGGATTATGGTCCGTATGGGACAGAACTAAAAAACAACATCAAACAACATTGGTGGAAAAAATTCGTACAACAGAGAGACGACATGGTTGGTCTTGATGCAGCTATACTTATGAATCCCAAAGTTTGGGAAGCATCCGGACACATTAGCTCGTTTTCAGATCCATTAATGGACTGTAAGAAATGCAATGAAAGAATTCGAGGAGACAAACTCATAGAAGACAAGTTTGGGGTCGAGGCAGCAGTCGGGAAAACTCTTAAAGAGATCGGTGAATTGATTAAAAAAGAGAATTTAAAATGTCCAAAGTGTGGCAAGTGTGATTTTACAGAAGCTAGATCCTTCAACCTTATGTTTAAGACTCATCAAGGAGTCATCGAAGAGACAGCCGAAGCAGTTTACCTCAGACCTGAAACTGCTCAAGGGATTTTTGTTAATTTCAAAAACATAGTTCAAACCTGCAGAAAAAGAGTCCCTTTTGGAATTGGACAAATTGGGAAATCATTCAGAAACGAAATTACACCTGGAAATTTTACATTTAGGACTCGCGAATTTGAGCAAATGGAGATCGAATACTTTGTGTCACCAAATGAAAAAGAAGAAGTAGAAAGAATTTTCGAAGAATGGAAAAAGGATTGTTTTGATTGGTACCTTGAAATTGGTGCCAAAAAGAAAAACCTACGATTTAGAGAGCATGACAAGGATGAATTATCGCATTATTCGTCTATGACATACGATATCGAGTACAAATTCCCATTTGGGTGGGGTGAGTTGATGGGGCTCGCATACAGAGGAGACTTTGATCTTACCCAGCACGAACACTACTCTGGAACAGACCTGAAATACACAGACCCGATAACCAACGAAAAATATCTTCCACATGTCATCGAACCATCATTTGGGGCTGAAAGATCAGTACTAACAATACTTTTGGACGCATATGATGAGGACAAAATTGGAGACGACGAAAGAACGGTTATGCGATTTGCACCAGCAATTGCGCCAGTCAAAGTAGCCATTTTTCCATTAATGAAAAAGGAAAAGCTGATAAAGACCGCTAAACAGATATTTGACGGGCTCAAGGACAAAATGAAGGTGGAATACGATGAAGCTGGAACTATTGGAAAAAGATACCGCAGACAAGACGAAATAGGGACTCCATACTGTATCACGGTCGATTTTGACACTCTCGAGGACAAAACAGTCACACTTCGCGATCGCGACACTACAAAGCAAAAACGAGTCCTTATTAAAGACATACTCGAAGGAGATATCCTAAAATTTTAGTTTAGCGAATTCGGAGCCATTTTTGGCATATTTAACTCCTAAAGCATTGAAATATTGGCTTTTTTATGCTAAAATAATAGGAAAACTAAAACAAAAAACATGCTTTCCAATATTTGGAATTACATAATCAGTAAACCTCTCACGCTCTTACTAATCATCGTACTAATAGTGTTCGTTGCGTATTACGGTTTAAAAGGGCTCAGATACTTTCATCGTCTTCATATGGCTAAAAAATTGGTCTATTTGAGAGTTACGATGTCGCGAGAAGAATCAGCCAAAGACAAGGAGAAACAGGTAGAAAAGGACTTTAGAGAGAAAATATCGATAATGTCACAGTTCTTCAGAAATCTTCATGAGACAATGGAATTAAATTTGTGGAACCAGCTCAAAGTCTGGGTATTTAAGCATAATATCTTCTCGTTTGAGCTTGTTGCTCACCAAAAAGTTGTAGATTTCTACATTTCCACACCAAAATATTATAAAGGAATAATAGAAAAAGGGATCACGTCGTACTACCCAGACGCAGACATTGAACCAATCGAGGAATACGAAATGATGCTAAAAGGAGCAAAGATGAAAGGGTTTTATGCGTTTACTGAAAAAAAATACTGGTTTCCGGTTAAAACATTTAAAGTTGTGGAGAACGATCCACTAAACAACCTTACAAATATCTTCTCAAAGCTCGAGTCAGGCGAGACAGCCGTTATACAAATAGTAGTTAGGCCAAAAAGCGATAAGTGGACAAAAAAAGCTGAGGAAATGGGCGAAGCCTTCTTTAAAGGAAAAAAGGCTGGAGGAATAAAGATTCCAGTTATTGGTTGGATATTTAATGTTTTCAAAGGGATTTTTCTCGGTTATGACAAAATGGAGATTCAGTCCAAGCAAGGCGGCGACGGCTACGTTCGTATGCTTCAGTCCAAAGAAGAAGTAGCAAAGAGAATGGGTGAGAAATCATCACAATCAGGCTTTGATACAGTTATAAGACTATTCTCTTCTGCCAAAACCGAAAGAAGAGCAGAAGAAATCAGTAACAACATGATTATAGGTCTTAGCCTATTCAAAGACACATCATCAAACTGGTTCCAAACACGAAGAGTATTCTTTATAGATTCGATCAATGACTGGTGGATTAAATTCAACATCAAAAACAGGATGTTAGACTGTAGATTTTTCTGGATAGGTGAAAAGTCTGACATTCTAGCTGAGGATGAGCTCTCATCCCTATATCATTTTCCAAACTCAAAATACAACTTTACTCCTGTAATCAGGTGGATGGACTACAAAGTTCTCCCGGCTCCAACAAACATCCCGGAAGAAGGGATTCTGCTTGGGCACAATGTATATAGGGGAGACAAAAAAGAGATTCGATTCCTGAAGAAAGATAGATCCAGGCATCACTATATAATTGGTAAATCCGGTTCAGGTAAATCCGCCTTACTGTCGTATATGGCAAGGCAAGATATCTGGAATGGCGAAGGGGTATGCGTGGTAGATCCACATGGGGATTTAGTAGAAGACATTTTGTCATATATCCCAAAGGAAAGGGCGAAAGACGTTATTATCTTCGACCCTTCTGACCAAGAAAGACCGATGGGGCTAAACATGCTCGACGCAAGGACTCCTGAGGAAGTCGATCTGATTTCGTCACAAGCAACGGAGATATTCATCAAACTATTTGGTGATGAGATATTTGGACCACGAATTCAGCATTATTTCAGGAATGCCTGTTTAACACTTATGGAAGACGAAGAAGAAGGAGCTACACTAATAGATATTCCTAGAATGTTCACCGATGACGCCTTTTTGAAATACAAAGTGAAAAAGACAAAAAACCCGGTCGTTAAATCATTCTGGCAAAACGAATACGCGAATACCGGTGAAAGAGAAAGACAGGAAATGATTCCGTATTTCAGCTCCAAATTCGGTCCGTTTATCACAAATACAATAATGAGAAATACGATTGGACAAAGGCATTCATCATTTGATTTTAGAAAAGTCATGGATGAAGGAAAAATCCTCCTGGTCAAACTGTCAAAAGGCGAGATAGGGGATTTAAACACGCAATTGCTAGGTCTAGTTATCGTATCAAAAATACAAATGGCTGCAATGAGCCGTGCAGATATGCCGGAGGAAGACCGAAAAGATTTCTTCCTGTACGTGGATGAGTTCCAAAACTTTGCAACAGATAGTTTCTGCTCAATTCTTTCCGAGGCCAGAAAGTATCGCCTAAATCTAATCATGGCTCACCAATACATCAATCAGCTCGTTACATCAAAATACGGGTCGTCATCGACGCAAATACGTGACGCTGTGTTTGGTAATGTAGGTAGTCTATGCTCATTCAAAGTAGGTGCAGACGATGCAGAATATCTTGCAAAAGAGTACGCTCCTCTGCTTACTGAACAGGATGTAATCGGTATTTCGAACTACAAAATGTACTGCAAATTGAATATAAAGAACTCCACATCTAGACCGTTCTCAGTAAATACTATTTGGGATACTACTGGACAAAACCACAAAGTAGCCAAAGTAATAAGAGAATACTCAAGGCTTAAAAATGCCAGAAAGAAAGAATTCGTAGATCAAGAAATCATCACAAGAATTGGTATAGATGTCGATGCTCCTCCAGTAGATGTCAGTAAAATGCCAGGGCAACCTAACGCCCAAAATGCCCCAGGTGGCAATCCTATGGCAGGGTTAATGGCTGCCGGAGGCGGAATGCCTGCAATTGGCGCTGAGGAAGAAACGCCACCCGAGGAAGAAGCCAAAAAAGAATAAACAAACTCGCATTGACAAATCCGTAAAAACCCTCTAATGTAACGTACTTCTGGCAAGTTTCGGAAGTGTGTACATTGACAATCTAAGTAGAGAGCAATCTGTCTCTCAAATAATGAATCGCCAAGCAATTGTGTTTTTCATATTAGAGATAGATCCTCTCTCTGCTTTTAAAGGGATCATACTATTTACGTTATCGACGGATTTTCAGGGATTAAAGATGCTTTAGTTCCTAATAATCTGTCGATAGCAAACAAATCGACTTTTACAGGGCAAGCGCGCGCCCTTTTCACATCCTGGATGGAGGAAACCGAGATGACGAAGAAGATGTTACTAACCTTTCTGGTCATGTGCACTTTCAGTGCCATGATCGAAACCCAAGCCGGCGCCGACACGCTCGACGCCACGGAGGCCGAAAGTCTCTGCAAGGATTTCCCGTTCAGCAGCGACGCCGACCCCACCTACGGGTGCAAGGTCGCGGCCGCTTTGGACATGAGCATGCCCGGTACGGTAAACCAGGTGGCCACCCGGTTCAAGAAATGGGGGCCCAAGCAGAGGAAATTCTACCTCACGGTCCGACTGCCGGAGCAGGTGCGGCGATACACCTTCGCTGCGTACTTTCACGACGGCGCCACGCGGAACGCGATGTTCCGCAAAACTCACGCGAACTATATGGAGAACGACGCTCTAGCGACGTTCCTCCAGGCTCCAGCCACTCGGTTGGATGTCGTCCGCGCGATGCGGCCTCGCAGCTATTCACGCCTCGCAAAGATGATGAAGAAGAAAGGAGTCTGCCAGAAGGCCTGCCCCGCGCCGTAACACGCGCTAACAACAACCCCGCGCCGTAACCGGCGCAATGATCCCTGCAAAGCAGGAAGAGGACGCCCCCGTACTTCGGTCGGGGGCGTTTTTTTATAAAGATTTACAATATATCGAGCTCTTTCTTATATTTTATTCGAAGCTTTTCCCACTTATCAGTCGATGTTGGATTGGGATCGTTTACCTCCATATATTTTGCTGACTCGAAGAGTTGTTCTAAAATCATTTTCTTTTTTGGGTGTGATTTTCTCAAAACTGCAATATCCAAAATAGACTCGTGTATTTGCAATAACCTCATTTTTTTCATCGCCCTATCAGGAACATAATCCCTAGTATATTCTGCCATTCTTTTTGCCGCCCAAAAATTAAGCTCCTGAAGTTTTCTAGCTTTTGGACCAACTCCCTCCTTAAACCATTTCGGATAAGTAAGTTTGAACGTACCCAAAGTCGAGTACAATTCAAAAATTTTTCCCACGCCGTACTCAAATAATTCCAGATATATGACCTCTCTTCTACGTGAAGTTTCAGCCCTATCGAGATCCCAAAAATTAGGTTTTTTGATTTTCAAATATGCAGGGTCCGTATTCCATTTATCGAATTCAGATAGTTCTTTTTCAAACTCAACGCTGTCTGTTATTTCGTAATATTCATAAAATTCTTTTGTCCCAAATACTGGGGCTTTTTTAGGAACAATTGGTGGCCCTTGCACCACAGCAGGTGTTTTTTTCTTAGGCGCAGTCTTTTTATTTACAACCGGCGGACTCTTTTTCACCACTGGCTTTTCCTTTTTAATCAACATATATGCGTGTCTATCCTTTTTCCCTCCATTAACACCTTTACCACTACCAAGAGTTAGTTTTATATATTGGACAGGCAACTCTGCGATTTTAAAATTCGCATCAGTAGCATTTTTCAATTTTGGGTAAATATTGGTAACCCGCCTAAAAGCTAACAAGAAATTCAATATACCCTTTGGCCCATATACCATATCGTCACCATGCTTTCTAATAAGCTTCCAGATATCCTTGTGATACTTCTTCTTC
Organism: Candidatus Altimarinota bacterium; assembly: GCA_029939035.1. Taxonomy (GTDB): domain Bacteria; phylum Patescibacteriota; class Gracilibacteria; order UBA1369; family LOWO2-01-FULL-3; genus JAACEU01. The sequence goes on from JAOZTS010000039.1 coordinate 6,302, forward strand.
AAAACTCTATCAGAACCGGTATATCCAGCCATTTTTACGAATCCATCCAAAGCAGGCTTTAACTCTTTGAACCACTTTTTAGTAGAAGGATCCAATTTACTTTCCAATTTAGAGATTTGTGCAGCAGCATTAATGTACGGTTTGTACCATCTCGCTCGATACCATACCTGTTGAAACCGCGTTGCATCCACAGATCCAACCAGAGTTATAGGCTCGAGTTTTCTCATCTTTTTAACGTTTTCACTGTCTGTAACAGCTTCGCTCATTTTATAATATTCCTTGCGAATATCACCTTTCTTTTCCAAACTATCACGCAACACATCCCGAGATGTACCTGATGTGGCAAGCCGAAGAGCCAAGCGCTGAGCTGCAGCTACCTGCGCAGCAAGATCTCTTGCGGAATCACCTTGCTCCAAGTTGCCTCTCTTTCGTTCTACCTTTTTGTCACCAGGTCCTCCCATTTGTTTTTGTTTTATTTCTAATATTAAATTATACCATAAAAATGGCTCTAACTAAAGCCAGAAATGGTGTCAGGGGGGAGATTTGAACTCCCGACCTCTGGGTTATGAATCCAACGCTCTCACCAGCTGAGCTACCCTGACACAAGGAAAAATACTTTGGTTGCGGGGAGGGGATTCGAACCCCTGACCTCCGGGTTATGAGCCCGACGAGCTGCCACTGCTCTACCCCGCGTTATTTAGCCATAAGAAAATAATGTAATTCGTATCCAAAGTCAATTAGTCTTATTCTCCAAAGAAAAAGTCCCACCACTGCTCAGGATTTGTCTTTCCAGAGTAGCGTGCAAAGTCAGTTAAAGCCCCTTCGTCAAGGACAATATCATCACTCAGTACATCAGGCGATAGCACTATCACCTCCTCGCCTGAATTTATCAAACCCAAGTTTTGTTTCGCAATTTTGTCTATATATTCTTCAGAGGTAAAATATAAGTAATCCTCTCTTTTTTGCCTGTTTTCTTCCTCTATTTGCACATTTTCAGTTTCAAAAGATTCAATATATTTATCAATTTGGTAGCTGTTATATACGTTCTTCGTCAATGAATAAACCAAGTATCCGACTAGCAAAAACTCGATAATTATTATAATCTTCGTGAGATTCGATGTATGTGAAAAACGTGATGACATAGACGAAATTAGAACAGAAAGAGATTATCACAGTTTATTTTTAAACGCAAAACGTCTAATATCCAGACATATGAACATAAATAAGGCCAAAAAGATTCATTTCATTGGGATAGGCGGAATTGGAACCTCTGCAATTGCTCAAATTTTGCATAAAAAGGGGAAAGAGATTTCCGGATCTGATCTCGTACCATCTGAGTTAACCAAAAGTCTTAAACTTTCCGGGATAAATGTAGAGACTGGTCACGACGAAAAATTCATCAACAAAAAACACGACTTGATAGTGTATTCACCTGCAATACCGAATTCGAACCCAGAACTGAAAAAGGCGAAGATATTAAAGCTAAAAACAATTTCCTATTCTCAGGCTCTTGGGCAATTAACCAAAGACCATTTTACAATCACCATTGCCGGAACCCATGGAAAATCTACTACCACAGCAATTACTGCATTAATTCTCGAAAAAGCTGGCCTAGATCCGTCAGTAGTTATTGGTACAAAAATCACGCAGTTCAAAAACAAAAATTTTAGGGTGGGGAATAGTAAGTACCTAATAATCGAGGCATGTGAATATAAAAGGACATTTTTATCGATTCACCCAGATATTCTAGTTTTAACTAATATCGAAGCAGACCACCTAGACTATTACAAAGACTTGAAAGACTACATGAATGCATTCAAGGATTTAGCGAAAAAAGTTCCGGTAAGTGGGCAAATCCTGATAAACGACAAAGGACAGCATCTTAAAGAAATAGCAAAAGTTGCGAAATGCAAAACTACCACATGGAAAGACCTTGAAATCGATGATTTAAAACTTAAACCCCAAGTCCCAGGCGAATTTAATTTGGAAAATGCTAAAAATGCAGCCATTACCGCTAAGTATCTAAAAATCGACGATGAAGTTATCGAAAAAACGATTTCGAGCTTCAAGGGAACATGGAGAAGAATGGAGATCAAAAAGAAAAAGGGTCACACCTGCATTTTCATCGACGACTATGGGCACCATCCAACAGAAATAAAACTTACACTGGCAGCTCTAAGGGAACAAAACCCGAAAGCTAAAATACTTTGCATTTATCAACCCCACCAATACAACCGAACACATCATTTATTAAAAGAATTTGGGAGATCCTTCTACGACGCTGACAGAGTCATAATCCCAAATATTTACAAGGTGCGTGACAGTAAAGAAGATATTGAAAAAGTATCAACCGACGATTTAGTAGCCGAAATAAACAAATATCACAAAAAGGCAGAAAACGGACACGGACTCCAAAAAACCGCAGACTATATAAAAAAGAACAGCTCAAAGTTCGACATCATCATCACAATGGGTGCAGGAGACATCACAGATATCTACAAAATGTTCTAGATCCACTTTCCAATAGACCGAAAAATCCCCGGGGATTTTCATTAAACAAATCGCAGTGCACAGGGGGTTAAGATTTTTTCCAAACAGTTCCCCCAGCTGTATCCTCCAACTCAATCCCTCTATCACGAAGCTCGTCTCTTATCCGATCAGAAGCATCAAAATCTTTATTTTTACGTGCCTCCTCTCGCTCCTTGATTAAAGCCTCAATGTCTTCATCAACAGTTTCGTCACCACCATATATAACCCCTAATACTTCATCTACTTTTTTAAGGAATTTTTCCGCAACCTCGACATCACCCGTACTCAGTTTTCCATCATCTCTTAACTTGTTAACGTTTTTCACCAATTCAAAAACAACTCCAAAAGCACCGGATGTATCAAAATCATTATCCATGCAAGCAGAGAATTTTGCGACCTCAGCCTCATAGTCAATACTTGCTTCATCTAACTCGCTCACCCCAACATTCAACCCACGTACAAATCCATGCAACCTATCCAATGCAGCCTTCGCCTGGTCCAATAAAACCTCTGAAAAATTAATTGGATTTCGGTAATGAGTCTGCAAATACATAAAACGCACAACCATCGGATCATATTTTTCAAAAATATCTTTCAAAGTAGAAAAGTTCCCCAAGCTTTTACTCATCTTCTCGTTATTTACGTTTATAAAACCATTATGGAGCCAATACTTTGCAAACGCTCCCTCACCCAAAGCACATACGCTCTGAGCCACTTCGCACTCATGGTGGGGAAATAGCAGATCCAGCCCACCACCATGTATATCAAACTCC
>JAOZTS010000040.1 GCA_029939035.1 Candidatus Altimarinota bacterium
TCCTCAATATCCTTGTATCTCTCCATCATTCCGAGATCCTCAGCTACACTTTTGTATGTGATGTGTCCTTTGTAAGCATTTAATCCACGAGCAAACCGACCATCTCCAGCTAGTGATTCTTTGATCATAGCATCTGCACCCTCTTTTGCAATTTTCTTCAGATAAGGAAGAGTCGCAGTAGTCAGCGCCATTGTAGATTGTCGACTAACCTGTCCCGGCATATTTGGAATACAGCAGAACAGCTTGTTATAAATTTCGTAAACAGGCTCAGTATGACTGCTACATCGTGATCCCCAGATACATCCACCTTGATCTATTGAAACATCTACGATCACAGTCCCATCTTTCATAGATTTCACTTGTTCCTCGCTCACAACTACAGGTGCACGAGTTCCAGCAACCAATACCGCACCAATTAGCAAATTACATTCTTTCAAAGCTTCATCAAAATTGTCTCCATTTGGCACAATCGCTTCAAAATTCTTACTAAGGACAGGCCCTAAATATTCTGTCATTTCTTTGTTCAATCGGTCACAAACTTCTAAATTAATATCAAACAATTTCACCCGTGACCCCATTCCTGCAGCCATTCGCGCAGAAGTTGCTCCAACAAATCCCCCACCAACAACTACAACACGAGCAGATGGAATAGTTGAGATTTTCCCAAGAGAAATTCCTCGACCACCATGCTTTTTCTGCATATATTCAGCACCATATTGAACTGCAAGAATTCCTGCAACCTCACTCATTGGCGCCAACAAGGGCAATTGCCCATTTTCATCCTCAACTGTCTCATAAGCAATCGCAGTAATATTATTATTAGCTAAAACTTTCGTTAATCTCTTGTCCACTCCACTCAAATGTAAATAAGTAAACAAAGTTTTCTCCTTAAACTGTTCCAACAAATTGTATTCCTCTGGTAGCGGTTCCTTTACCTTTACCAAAATGTCCGCCTCCCTCACTATTTCCTCAGGATCTCTCATCATTCTCGCCCCACATTCCACATATTCACTATCAGAAAATCCACTCCCCAGACCAGCAGCCTCTTGAACAATAACATCAAGTCCGCTTTCAACAAGTTCCCGAACACCATAAGGAGTCAGTCCAACACGATTTTCGTTGTTTTTGATCTCCTTGATCGTTGCAATAATCATAACTAAAAGAGTTAAATTGTAAACTGACCAAAAATTACAGCATAAAATTTTACTCGTAAAGATCTTTTATTTCGTCGAGTATAATTGTTGTTACATTTCCAACACACTTATCAATCTCTCCCCACTTGTTTTCCACTTGGTAATCACATTCATCAGCCTGCGCGATTTCTTTCAACGTACTATCCATTCTTTTTTGCAATTCTTCCTCACTCATTTCCCCACGTCTCAAAATTCTTCCCCTCAGATCCTCAAGCGAACTAACTTTCATAAATATTGTCAGAAGATTTTCTTTCGGAATAAGATCTTTGATCGAATGAAACCCTTGCATATCAACTTCCCTCACTATCACAGCTCCATCCCTCAGCGGCCCCAAAATATCCTCCTTCCCAGTCCCATAGAAATTATCAGAATGCACAACGGCATGCTCCAAAAACTCACCATTTTCAATCATCTGCTCAAACTTCTTCTTCATCACAAAATGATACGAGTCCCCATCCTCTTCCCCTTCACGAGGATCACGAGTCGTATACGAAATCGGAAAAACAAACCCAGCAAAGCTCTGCTTCAGTCTATTTATAACAGTCCCCTTCCCAGAACCGGAAGGTCCAACAATTAATATAAGTTTTCCAAGGTATTTCTCTTCTGACGTCATGAGCAGATTATACCCAACCATTGAAAAATTACCATAAATTTGCTATAATTAATCAATTCCTTTCAGTTTGTTCTTTAACAATCCTATCGCAAAACCTCGGTAAGAAAAGTGGGGTACCGCGGTAAAGAACCTGCACACCAACAAGTTCTCTATCGCTGCTCCCTACTTTTCGATAGCTTATCCCAACTACAAGCTACCGTTAAGCTCCCTCCTCGTGAGGGCAAAAACAAAAACAAACTCAACAAAAACAAAAACTTTCCCACTCATTCTTGTGGAAAAGCATCCGAAACAAAAACAAAAAAGAACGGCAAGGTGTTCTCCGTTCTAAAATAAACCACCAAACTGCGGTAGGGAGGCGTCTACACCTCACGCGGCACACGCCGCGAGAACCAATTGTAGACAATGTAGGAAACTTATCGTTGGGTGTTTCCCGCAACTACCGCTCTTTAAAATAAAGAGCGAAATACGTTGGGGCGTCCGTTCCACCTCTGGTTATAATCCCTCTCTGAGGTCTGCCATGTGCACACTTGATCGGATGCCCCTTATTTATTTACGAGCACATTGAACATGAACTCTTCTTTCTAGAAGTAAAATAGTAAAATTTTTGGACTATTTTACATATCAAAAATAAAAAGCACCCACCCTAAGCTCCGCCAAATCAATTTAGAACGGCAAATCGTCAATGCTCACATCCTCATCCTTCTTCTCTTCTTTTCCAGCAGCAACAGGTTCTCCCGCAGCAGGAGCCTCAGGTGCAGCAGCTGTTTCAGTTGGAATTCCAGCAGCTTCACGCTCCATTGGCGCTCCACCTCCACCTCCACGAGAATCCAACATAATCATATTATCAGCTGTAATTTCAGTTCTATATCTCTTTGTTCCGTCTTCACCTTCCCATTCACGAGTTTGTAAACGACCTTCGATATAAACTTTTGAACCTTTTTTCAAATATTGACCACAAATCTCCGCCAATTTCCTCCATGCTACGATATTGTGGAAATCTGCTTTTGACTGTTTCTCTCCACTCTTATCAGTCCAGTTAAAATTTGTCGCCATACCAAAACTTGCTACAACTTGTCCTCCAGGAATCTGTTTTACTTCAGGATCTCGAGTCAAATTACCTATCAATTGAACTTTGTTTAATGACATTGCCATAATTCGTTTGTTAATTTTAATTGTGCTCGAAAAATACCCCGCCCCCACTCTAAACTCAATCCAACTTTTCAAAGTCACCTTGCACAACTTCCATGGGTGGTTTACAAACATCAATTTGCCAATACCTAAACACGATAAACCCAAACAAAAAACTTACAATTATGCTTGTAATTAAGGTAAAAATCGAAAACCATTGGTCCATTGATATTTTACGTAGTTCGTATAACATGTTCGTATGAATTTATATGCGTTTGAATTAGGAAGAAAACGACACTTATGCTTCTCCGAACTAATGTCAGTCCTGGGAGAAGAGAATTTTGTTGAAAAAAATAACGACACAGCAACTTTCAAGATAGATTTATCTGATCCACAAGCCATGCAAGACCGCCTCGGCGGAACTATTAAAATAATCAAAATCCTGGATAACAGCAAAGACCTCAAAGGTCCAATCGAGAAAATCCTGGAAAAAGACTTCAGCAACCACGAAGGAAAAATCCCATTCGCCATCAATATCCTAAATTTCAAGAATCCTAGACAAATTAATATCAAAGAGTTATTAAGTTTTTCTAAAAAAATTCTAAAATCTTTAGGAAACAATGCTCGATTCATAAATAAAAACTTCAAAAACACTCCCCCATCCACAATATTCAAGTCCCGAGTAATCGAAAAAGGCATCGACATCAACATCATCCGCCAAGATAACGGCTACGCAATAGGAAAAACAGTCTCAATCCAAAATATCGACCTTTATTCAAAAAGAGACTTCGACAAACCATGCCGTGACGCAAAAATCGGCATGCTCCCTCCAAAACTCGCACAAATTTTGATAAACCTGGCCGGCCCAGACACTTCCACAATCTACGATCCATTCTGCGGAACCGGAACAGTCCTGATGGAAGGATTGCTCATGGGAAAAACTGTCGTAGGATCCGACATCGGGTCGAAATTAGTAGACTACAGTCAAAGAAACTGCGAATGGCTCGAAAAAGAATACGAAACTTCAGCCTCATATAAAGTTTTCACAAAAGACGCACAAAAATTAGAATCAAACGACATTCCAAACGATCTTGATGCAATCATAACCGAAGGATACCTCGGGCCACCCATCAACAACACACCTTCCCCTGAAAGACGAAAGGAAATCTTTGCAGAACTCACAGAACTCCACCACAACTGGCTCACAAACGCCCACAAAATCACTCCAGCGAACTGCAAAATAGTAATGTGCAAAACCGCCTACAAGGTCGGCGAAAAAATCGAACACTTCCCAGACTTCGAACTACTAGCCGAATCTGCAGGCTACGAAATCACAAAAACATTCACATACGAACGCCCAAACCAAATCGTGATCAGAGATATCGCTATATTGGAAAAAATCTAGTTGAAATAGATCGCGTGCTTGCGTATATTACCTCTGTTCGCTTCGGCGAACTTTAAAACCAAATGTTCCCGGGTAGCGCAGCGGTAGCGCAGTTGACTGTTAATCAATTGGTCGCCGGTTCGAATCCGGCCCCGGGAGCCAAAGAAAGAATTTCGAATTTTTCGCATACAAATAACTATTGCAAAACCCTGCAGTACTACGTATAATACTAACAACAGCACTAATTAAAGTACTATGAATAATACTCTTACAGCAAACGATCTTAAAACCAAAGGTATCACTTCCGTAGACAAGAATGCAAAAAAAGGCTTAGAAACAATAGTAACGATAAGAGGAAAAGAGAAATACGTAATAATCACAACTACTGAGTTCAATCGTCTCAGAGAATGCGAATTAACAACCGCATTAATAGAATCTGAAAACGATATAAAAAAGGGGAAATTCAAAAATGACTCTATAGAAAACCACATTAAGAGAATAAAAAATGCCTAAACTCCTTTTTACAGAATCGTACGAAAAAAGGGCAGCAAAATTTCTAAAACGAAATCCTGAACTTGAAAGTCAATATACAAAAACCCTTAAACTACTCTCGAAAAATCCATCTCACCCTTCCTTAAGACTACATAAACTCAAAGGCAATTTATCAGTATTACATAGTGTGTCTATCAATCATTCTTACAGAATCACATTGAAATTTATTATTAAAAAAGACACGATCATTCCTATTTCTGTAGGCAAACACGACGAGGTGTACTAGAAAGGAAAAAAGTTCGAATAGCGCCAGCCTGGGGAGCCAAAGAACTTTCGACTTGCTTAAGCCATTTTTCGCTACCTTCAAGTCCTAGAAAATAATAACAATTTAGGATAGACTAGACAATTACTAAGTCAATATATAGACTTCAAAAAATACCTTTATAAACCTCATCTATGAAAGCCCCCTCCATCCCAGCAAGTACAACAGACTCTCAAAAAACCGATTTCATTCCAATTACACCATTCCACATAAGAGAACAGTTGTTTGAATTGGTAAATGGTCCTGAAAGTGTTTCGGAGAAAATTTACCAATTATTAACAAAGAGCCGATCCCCATACAAGATTAGAGAAAAATTACTAGGAAAACCACACACTAAAGTAGATTTTTCAACCGTGGCATCAGAATTGCAAACTAAACTAGACATCGAAGGTAAAGCCAAAGGAATCCATTTAGGAATAATTTGTGATGGGAATAGAAGATGGGCAGAAAAAAGAGGACTCGATAAAACCGAAGGACACAAAAATGGTTACAAAACGGTAGAAGACGTTATTTTCCCAACAATTTCTAAAATCCCACAAATATCAGAATTAAGTGTTTACCTACTTTCAACATCTAATTTAAAAAGAGAAAATCGCGAACTTGATAACATCTACCAACTATTTGAATATGGCTATGAAAACTTGATAAATATAGCGAATAAACACAATATTCAATACAGGCATGCAGGGAAAACAGATGGTCTTCCAGAAAAGATGCAAACGCTTCTTTCTAACTTGGAAAAAGAAACAGCACACAATAATGGTGTAAAAATCAATCTCTGCATAAATTATGATGCTACAGAAGAAGAAGGAGAAGCCACAAAAAAATTCGTATTATCAATATCTCGTAAAGAACTAGAAAGCATGTCCCCTAGAGAAATAGCTCACCAAGTACAAAAACATTCATGGATCGCTACACCTGTAGACGCTGTCCTCAGAACAGGAGGTGATCCCCGTTTTTCAGGATTTGTAGGAAACAGGCCATATGACATAAATTGTCATTTACTAGTTGAACCAAAATTCTTACCCGATCTTACAGAGAAAGACATCTTGGAACATCTTTTTCACTTTGCAAAAGGAGAAAGAAGAATGGGGCAATAAAAAATCAGTACTGCAACCAATCCACCACAGGATAAAAACTTTTTCTCCACTTACTTGTCCAATTTTCCACTAACCATTCTGCTGGAGATTTTCCTTTTATAAAAACAAACTCTTCAATACCCTTCAAATACAAACTTTCATCGTTATTTTCAATATCCCAAACTCTATTACTCTTCAAACCACTTTTTGACATCTCAATCAATTTCTTAGCAAAATTCAAGATAGGTTTACCATTAAAAGTGGCCTGCAAACCATACTTGGCCACATCCTGACGCAAATTCATAAAATCCTCATAGGACCAATTCTTTGTCATATCATCTAAAATATTTAGATTCCCTTGATCGTAAGCTAATCCTTTTACCAAAGCCGCAACCGAAGATATCAAATGTGGAGGCAAACTATCAATAAATCGCAACTCGATAACCGACTTAGATTTGATATCTTTCCACGCAGTCTTCATATGCAATTCAAAATCATCCATGCAAGGAGAATGCCCATCGAATCCCTTATCCAAGAATTCGCTAAAAGTGCAATCAGGCTTTAACCATTTATCTCCACGCCGGATCATTAAAAGTGGCAACGACATCAGGTGATCAATCCAAGAATCGAAACCAAACTCCGACTCATAAAGATCCTGTGGAATATCAAACTGAGGCAAAGAATTATTATGCGCAACATGTGAACGAAAACTCATATAGCCAGAGAAACGCCTTTTACTAAATGGAGAATTTGCAAACATCGCAGTAATAATTGGCGAAATTCTCATTAAAACACGATTTTTGAGAGAAAAATCCTCCTCATCCTTAAAATCCAAATTCACATGAATGCCCGATGCTTTCATTTCCCACGCTAACCCATAATCATTATCAGATGTTTTTTTACTAGCCTCAAAATAATCCAAAATAATCCGCTTACGATCATCCCTAATACTCTGGATATCTGCACTTTTTACAAACGGGTGGTATCCACAACCAATCCAAATAATTCCAAAAATCTTCGATATTTCTGCAATCTCATTTTGATGGATACGCATTTCCCTTGCTAAATCATGAATTGAATCATGTGGGCTACCAGCTAACTCAATACGTCCATCTGACTCTAAATGCAAAAAAGCTCTACCCCTCTTCATCGAGGTAATTTGCTTTCCCTTTTGTTGAACAATCTCCCAACCTAATTGTTCATAAAGTGCCCCCAAAACCGCAAGATAACCCCTTCGGCCACCATAAGTAGGTGGAGAACTTTTTTCATAGTACAAACCTATTTTCTCAACTTCAATCCCAATTCTTGGATCATAAGCCTCTAGATCCTTACAAAATAGTTTCCTTATATCTCCTAAGTGTAATAATTTCTGAGGCATATGCGGAGCATGTTAACACAGTAAAAATTATTACCATAATTTAATAGGTAATCTACAACAACCCCAACCACAAAGCGATCAACATCCCAACACCTAAAAGTAAAATTATTATCCCAGCAATAAGGTGAAGAATTTTCAATTTACCCTGTCTCCACTCCTCAGCTTTCTCAGTAGTAGTAAATCCAAAATAAATTGCTGAAGTAATCATCAGCATCGGCAATACAAAAATAAAATTATAAAGCAGAAGCAAAACCATTGCATATCCCCTCTCGGTAGCAGAAGCCAACAGACCCAAAATTATAATATATGGACCCGAAGTACACGGCAACAAGAACAAACTAACAGCAAATCCAATCAGAAAAGCTCCCGGAACAGACGTTACACCCTTGATCAATCCCTTCATCTTCGGACGCCAACTCATTGGAACTTCCATAACAAACCATTTTCCATACCAAAAATAATCTTTCAAATTAAAAAGTCCCACCAAAATCGCCAAGATTGAAACTACAATATAAAAACCATGAGTAATTTGCGCTGCCTGAATTGCAGAATACAAACCAAGTCCCATCAAAAAGTAAGAAATAAAGATCGACAAACTAAATGCTAAACCTGAAAAAAGTGCTCGTCTCCTACTGCTAGCAGCTAAAATAGTAGTCATTAAAATAATCAAAACCGCAAAAGCACACGGATTTATAGCATCAACCACAGCGGCACCAACCACAGCAGGAATAGTTAATTTTTTCTTCACATCTTCTTTCCCCGGATCCTTCAGTGGAGAACTGTCACCAACAATTTTTATAATCCCATTAGAATCAACTCCATCCACCTCACTAAGCGGGCTGTCACAACCAACTTCAATACATCTCTGCACTTCTGCCTCAATGGTTTCAGAAAGAGCATTACTAAATCCAACAATCATTTTCCCATTAATAAACATCGTAGGAACTCCTTCTATATCAGAATCAAAAGCATCAGCCATTTCCTGAAATAACAGCCCATTTTCACGATTAAAATACGTCTCATATTCAAAAATATTCAACGAAGGATACTTTTCCGTCAAATCATCCAAAAAGATCTCTGCAACAGCACAATGAGGACAACCCCGCCCATAAAAAAACAATAAATCTGTTTCATATTCCTGCTGTGCAGCCACAGACTGGGAAAATCCTGCTAATAAAAACAGAATAGATAAAATGGATACTAAAAATCGTTTCATGAGCTAATATTAAAACCATTCACTCTACTTTTCAAGCTCCTTTATTTTAGCCTGAGCTTCTTCTACTTGTTTCTTCAGCATTTCCACCTCATCAGCAGAAGTTCCCCCTCTCATACAAGGCCCCATACCTTTCCCTGTACCTGGCCCTCGTCCTCTCGGACCTTTTTTGTCAAATCCTGGCATATTATTTTTGGTTAAATTTGGAAAATTAAAATCTATAGTTTTATGAATCTTCATCGCCTTTCCGTTCACCAAGCCATCTGCAATCTTTTTCAATGCAGATATAAGAACTCTTTGGAATGTTGAACTAGAAATCTTCATTTCCTTTGCACCCTTTTCATTATCTTTCTCTTCTAAATATTTCAAACGCACCGCCTCAAGCTCATCAAGAGTCAAATCAACCTGCTCTATCGCACTCATCGGCACACCTTGTGGCTTAAAATAAGTAACTCCAGGAGAAAAATTTATATTCCTACAACGTTTTGGTCTAGGCATGATTTATATAGTTATGAATATATACCCACAACTATATTATCCAAAACTCCCTAGTTAGTCAAGACTTAATCTAAAGAAATTCAATAGTATCCCGCTCATAGAATTCTGGATCAGCACTTCCATACAAGAGTATAAATCTATCCTCCGCTTCATCAACATTGTATTCAAAATAACTTGAAATTGTTGTAGAAGTCGCCAATCCTAAAGGCTCAG
>JAOZTS010000041.1 GCA_029939035.1 Candidatus Altimarinota bacterium
ACTGTGCTGACAAGGAATCTTCTCATGATAACTATGATGAAATCGAAGCGTTTATTGAAGGATTTGTCGTTCTCAGGCTTACCGAACTTGTTTTATCTTCTTTTTCCTTTATCAAAAATACGATTTCGGCTCCTGGAGCGTTTGTCATTAGTTCGTCGATGATGTCTCCAGTTTCGTCTTCGGTACTTTGAGTGTCTTTGAAATCCTGTTGGCTAACTACTGACCAGACGATTTTGTACTTTTCGTCTGTTTGGATCTTTGATAATACTCTTACCCAAAATTATAATTGGGAAAGCTGATTAGTTTTATAAATATGTTGAATGATCTAATGTTGTAGTTCACCGTATGCAATCAGTTTTGCTGATGATGCAAATGATTTCGGAGTTGTGTTAGCGTTTTGAAAACTTCCTGTGTCAGTGATTATTCCTGTTAACAATAGTGTCGCAACATCTTCATCTATTAAATCTATTCCTTCTTCTTTGCCCATGTCCTCAAAGAGTTGTAACAAAAGCTCTGTGGCAGAAGATGCCATTATGTCTGTGTAATTGATCTTTCCGAAGTGTGTATTTGAAATGTGGTGATCAATATTTATTACAGGTACTTGGTGGAATAGTTCGATGTTGTTTTCGTATACGCTTCCAAGTTGTGATAATTCTGCTGTGTCTACCGTGATGATAAGGTCATAATCTACCTTTCCTTTGTTGAACGTGATGTTGTCCTCTGTCAGATGACCTTCTTTTGGAGTAACCACAATGTTTATGTCGTCACCATCTTTTGTACTTTTAATATTCTCGATTTTTACATCTTGGCAATTAATTGAAATTATAAAATCTGTAGAAGAGGAAAGGTTATTCCCTACCATATTTGTGTGTGGCAAAAATTGAAGAAGCTCCGGAATGTCTGCACGTGAGACGATTGTGGCTTCCTTATCAAGTTTTTTGAGCACCAAATAAGTAGCAATAGCACCTCCGATCGAATCTCCATCAGGTGGAGACGACGGCATAATTAGGATTTTCTTGCTCCTTCTTATTAGATCAATAACTTGTTTTTGCGTAGCTTCTGACATTTTTGATTTTATGTAATCTATATATTTTAAAACAATTTGAGGAATATGTCAACCCTCGTAAGTTTAGGAAAGGAGATTATTATATCTTTAGATCTATAAATTTTCTAGAGGAAAGGAAGAGTATAATTCATTATGCTTCTGTAGATGGATTCAGCTACTTCTTTTCTGGAGATGTTGTCGCTTGGATAGTAGTTGTAGCCATCATCGCTGACGGTGATGTGTTGCTTATCTAGGAGGTCTCTGTTGTCGGCGAAGATAAAGTATTTGCTGTACCACTTTTCAAAACCTACATCCAAAACTGGTTGTCCATCAAATTCTTCGCCTTCTTCGATACCCTCAAACAACACTTCTAAAACAACTTTTATTGATTCTACTCTTGTTATTTCTTGGTTTGGTTTGAACCTTCCGTCGTCATATCCATCCACCCATCCCTGCTCTTTTGCGTAACAAATGTAAGGAGCGAACCACTGGTCGGTGACGTCAGGGAAGCAGTTTTTGTATTCGTCCGGATCTGGTTCTAGTCGAGAGGCTACAACCATCTTGGTGAGCTCCGCTCTGTTTATTTCGTCATCTGGCTTGAATGTCCCGTCAGGGTAACCGGCTATTATTTCTCTTTCGGCCAATTTGTTTATCGCAGCTCTGTTTGGGTGATCTTCGCTTACATCCGGAAAGGTTGTGAATAATTTTTCAACAATATCCATATCAAAGAATTCAAAGCTTTCTACCATTTCGACCACGTACTGATCATAATAATCCATTCTAGGGTAGTTTGTTTCAATGTTTACATCGCTAATTGCAAAGGAGGTCCCATCTTTTTCTATAAATATCTTATTGAAACTCTTTTTGTCTTCACTGTTGTAGTATGTCCCGATCAAGGCATTATCCATTCCATGGAAAAATGTTTCCTCTACTTCTTCTAGGTCCTCGTTGTATCCTTCGGCTTCGTCTGGTGCATCTTCGAGGTCTGTTTCTGGATATTTAAATATGCTAAAGATTATTTCTTGGTTATCCGGATCGGTTACAGTTACGCCATCTGAAAGTGTTTCAACTTCGAGCGCTGAAGGAAAAATGAATGAAAAGGATTCTTCGAGATCGATATATAGATGACAATCGTCTGTGAATTGAAATGAACTGTAAATTGCATCTACGATTTCGTGGTATTCGCTTGGGATTGGGAAGTCCTCTACGCCTTCTAGCGATCTACCGCTAAGAACTACAACAAGGCTGCCTCTTTTTATAATAGTTCTTGGGTATTTTTCACCTACACCTGTGTCTAAGTAGATTGCTTCTTTCGCGATGAGGTTGTTTGCTTCTGAAAAGAAGATGTCTTTCGTTTCTATGAGCTCGGTGTTTTCGTTTATGTAGAATTGGACAATTTGGTCTAGTGTTTCCCCCTCAAATTCCTGCACAATAAAATATGAATCGCCGTATGCTTTTTCTGGGGCGAAACCTTGCATTTCGTCACCGTATGTTTTGGATTGCCAATCAGTCGGAAAATTTACTGAGAATGAGTGCGAAGTGGAATATCCGTTGTACTGATACCAATCCTCTGTGTCTAATGCGTACGCTGTAGCAGTTGAGAGTAACGCTACAATTATAATAGAAATAAGTTTTTTCATGGTGCAATTTTAGTCAGAAGTCTTTCTAAAGTCCAGCATCTGGAGTTGCAATTGTGCCTTATTCCTCCATACGTTTTTTTCTAGATGAAATACAACATCGATTTTTCTGTGTTTTCTCATGTCATCTGCAAACTCCCCCATTCTAAATGCGATTGAGCCCACATCTTTATCATTTATTCGTGTTGAAAATTTGAGATGCTGTTTTTCTTTGCCGACTTGTTGGATAAATTGAGGCTCTAGCCCGGTTAACATAAAAACAGGTTGCGAATTTCCTATTCCAAATGGGCTAAGCTCATTTAATTCTTTTATAAAATCAAAACTGATCTCCTTTGCATCAATTTTACAGTCGATTTCGAGTTTTGGCTTTAGGTCCATGTTTTTGAGCTTTGTTTTTGCCTCTTTTTCCATTGCTCTCTTAAATTTCGATAAATTTTCCTTTTTTATATTAAATCCTGCCGCTTGGGCATGACCTCCGAAACTTATAAGTAAATCTTTATGCTTTGTAATTGCTTCAATTATGTTAAATGAATCCCTACTTCTCGCAGATGCAACCAAAGTGTCCCCAAAGTCCTGCATGATAATAGATGGTCTCATATATTTCTCTGCCATCCTGCCAGCAATTAGACCAATAATCCCAACATGCCAGTGCGGACTTTCCGCCATTATAATGTACGGGAGGTACTCCGGATTAATCAGTGTTTCTACCTGCTTTTGAGCTTCAAAAGTCATCTCTTTTCTCTTTGTATTCAGAGCTTCAAGTTCGTTTCCCCATTTGCTTATCTTTTCACTCTCATCTTCTTGAAGTAAAAGGGAAAGAGCCAGATATGGATTACCTATTCTCCCAGCTGCATTGATTCTCGGAGCAATTCTATAACCAATTGATGAAGAAGACATTTCTTTAATATCTGCAATATCCATTATCTTTTTCAGTCCAACCAATTTAGTTTTCATCAAATTTCCTAATCCTCTTTTTACGATAAACCAATTTTCTCCCTTCAATGGCCCAAGATCCGCAACAGTACCAAGTGCTGCCAAATCAACAAGCGAACTGAATGATTCCCCATCCGGCATCAAAGCTTGAGCCAATTTCAATGCCACTCCTGCGCCGGTCAACCCCTCAAATGGATACTCAGACTTTGGATCCTTTGGATGCAAAATCGCAATTGCCTTACTTGGGACTCCATTTTCAGGAATTGTGTGGTGATCAGTAACTATTGTTTCCATCCCGTTATCTGCTGCTTTCTCTATCTCTTTTTCACATGAAATCCCACAATCTGTAGTAATTAAAAGTTTTACATCTTTTTCCAAAAGTTCATCAATAAATTTCTCTGACAATCCATAACCATCATCAACTCTGTGAGGCAATCTATAAGAAACCGTTGCTCCAAGCTGTTTCAAAACATGTACTAAAATCGCAGTCCCCGTGATTCCATCCACATCATAATCTCCAAATATCACAATTCTCTCCTTTTTCTCAATCGCATCCTTTATCCGAGCCACAGCTTTTTTCATATCATTAAAAAGAAAAGGATCGTGCAGAACCTTTTCATCCTTGTCATCCAAAAGCCCCCTATTTTCGAGGATTTTTTCAAAAGTATTTTGAGCTGAGTCACTATTTTTTATTATCCACTTCTTTCCCAGAACTGACATATTGATTGTTTTTAAGCTCACTTCGACTCAAAACTGGCAGAGCCAGATTTTTCGTCTCGTTGCGCGCTCGCGCCTTGCGCTCGCTCTTTTATTTTATTTTTCTTCCACATTTCTAGGGCTTCTTCTGGCGTTTTTGCCTTATCTTTTCCAAAGACCCATGTATGTCGAGATTTGATTTTATCATAAATACCCCCAACCACATCATCTAGTTCAAAATATCCCTGCTCCTTCGCAATTTGAGCAATCATGACTATCTGGAAAAGCACATCCCCAAGCTCTTCTTTGAGGTTTTCATGATCTCCATTTTCGATAGCCTGTCTGACTTCATCAACCTCTTCATCGACACACTTGAGCATACTTGCAATAGTCTGCTTTCTATCCCAGGGACATCCTGTGTCGGAACGGAGTTTTTCTGCGAGATTTTTCAGGTCTTTTAGAGATTTTTTGGGCATGATTCGTTTTTGAGATAATCTTTCACCTGTGTGGTGTTTAGCCATCTCACATTATCATACCTTTTGAGCCAAGTCATTTGTCTTTTTGCGTATCTTCTAGTGTTTCTTTTTAGGATTTCCAAGCACTCTGGCAGGCCCATTTCTCCCTTTATATAAGGGATTATTTCCTTCACTCCGAGTGAAGTCATTGATGGAAGTGCTTCGTCATATTCTTTTTCTACCAATGCTTTTACCTCGTCGAGTAGGCCGGTGTCTTCTTGCTGATCTACCCTTTTATTTATTCTTTCGTAAATTTCTTCTCGTGGCCGTTCTATTCCAACCATAAATATGTCGAATTTTGGTTGTGATTTTTTGTCCTCTTTTTTGGAATTCGTAGATTTGTTGATTTCTATTGCTCTTATTACATATCTAATGTTGTTTGGGTGAATGCTTGCCGCCGCTTCCGGATCAAGTTTTTTGAGCTTTTCGTGAATGTATTCCGCTCCGTGCTCTTCTGCTTCTTCGTGTAGTTTTTTTCTGAGTTTTTCGTCTGGTTCTGCTCTTGGAACATCATATCCTTCTGTAATTGCACTTACGTATAACCCAGTTCCTCCTGCCAAAATTGGCACATGTCCCTTTTCGTAAATCTGATCGATTATTTCGAGAGCCACGTCTGTATATTCCGCTAGAGTAAACGGTTCATCAGGTTTTTTGATCGCCAACATATGATGAGGAATTCCTTTTTGCTCCTCAGTTCGAATAATGTCAGTGGCGATTGGCATTTCCTGGTAAATCTGTCTGGAATCTGTAGAAATTATCTCCCCATCCACTTCTCTAGCAATTTTCAACGAAATATCAGTCTTTCCCGCAGCAGTTGCTCCAAGTATGACAATTAATGGGTTTTTTGCTGATTTTATAAAGGATGTTAAGTCCTTTGTTAGATCCATGAGGAAAATCTAGCTACTTTGGGATTTTTTTTCAAGATTATGTTTGACTTTGCGGTATTTCACCTATATAAAGTTTACGTCATAGACAGTAGGCAAGTAAGTAAGTCCTGCCGAGGCGCAATATAGGTTAACCTGATTGGACTTCAGTTGAGATCGGCTCCAATGCGGAAAACCCGTCCCGAATGTCTGTGACTCGGGATTTTTTTTAATCAAACAACTATGCCATTAACTAAAGAACAAAAAACCGGGATACTTGAGAGCATGATAAATGACATGAAAGAGGCTAAAAGTGTTGTTTTTGCGGACTTTCAAGGTGTAAGCGTAAAAGATTTTCAAGCTTTGAGAGCTCAACTTCGTGAGGCTGGAGTGAAGTTCAAAGTAGCTAAGAAAACACTGATTCGGCTTGCTGCTAAAGATCAAGGTTTCGAGGAAATTCCAGCGGAAGTGTTGGAAGGACCTGTTGGAGCTGCATTTAGCATGGAAGATGAGATTATAGCTGCTAAAATACTTCACGATTTTGGAAAGAAAAATGAAAACTTGAAGCTAAGAGGAGCTATATTTGAAGGAAGAATTCTTTCTATCGCTGAAACTAAACAATTAGCTCTGATTCCAGGTAAAGATGAGCTTATCGGTAAATTTATTTACCTTATCAAGTCACCGATTAGCGGGTTCCACGGAGTACTTAACAATACTCTTGCTGGATTCGTTCGAGCGCTTGATGCTATTTCAAAAAAATAATAATTTATTAATAACTAACCCTTACTATTATGGCTGACGAAGCAGATAAAAAGGAAGAAGAAGCTCCGAAGGAGGAAGCTGAAAAACAAGAAGAAACAAAGGAGGAAACTCCAAAGGAGGAAACTCCAAAGGAAGAACCAAAAGAAGAGGCTCCAAAAGAAGAGCCAAAAAAAGAAGAACCTAAGGCTGAACCTAAAAAGGAAGAGCCAAAGGAACCTTCAGTTGAGCTAAGTAAAGATGCTCAAAAAATTATGGATTTGGTACAAAAATTACCAGTTATGGATCTAGCAAACCTAGTAAAAGCACTTGAAGAAGTATTCGGTGTTTCTGCTGCTGCACCTATGATGGTTGCAGGAGGTGGCGGAGGTGCTGCCGGAGGTGGAGAAGAAGATGAGGGTGGTGGTACAAAAGATGTCATTCTAGCAGCTGTTGGTGGTCAAAAGATCTCTGTAATCAAAATTGTACGTGAAATCACTGGTCTTGGTCTAAAGGAGGCTAAAGATATCGTTGACGCTGCTCCAAAAGCAATCAAAGAAGGTGTTGATGCTGCTGAAGCTGAAGAACTAAAGAAAAAGATCGAAGAAACTGGTGCGACTGTTGAGTTGAAATAGTTCTCACTAACTAATTGTGAAGGGTCTCGACGTTATGTCGGGACCTTTTTTTTGTCCCCAAAACCCTTTTCCCCCTTTACCAAAAGCCAAAAATCTGGTAAAATTATTAGAAATAAAAATAAAAAAACATACATGGCTGAGAACGAAAAAAAAGAATTGCCAATAAATCCTTTAGATAAAACACCAGATGCCCCTAAACAAGAGGGTGCTGACCTTGTAAAAAGTATCGTAAAAACTGAGACTTCTACAGGTGAAAAGGCTATTTTGGAAGAAGCTCCTGAGGTGGATCTATCTCTTATTCAAGATATTGCCCCTACAAAGAGCCTGCCTCTGCTTTTGCTGAAGACCCTATTCGGTATTCTAGTGGTTGCTAGTGCGGTTTCTTTATTGTTTTTCACTTCTCAACTATCAAACAAACTGGATTTTGCCAGTTCTACCTTCAATATTCCAAATATTTCTCAAGAGTTAACTTCTGGTAATTCTGAGATCACAAAGTTGCAAACTAGTTATAACTTCTATAAATATTTACAGCTAAAAGCTTATTTGGATGAATTTAGTTATTATGGGGATTCGTACGTAAAATATTATGAAATTGCGAATAGTCAGACTGTGAATAATGCTGATATACGAGAGGCTGCGGAGTATATGACTCTCTTGAATGATAATCTTCGTGATTCTTTTATGAATGCTAAAGATATTATGGTCAAAAGTTTTACTGCTCCTCTATTTAGCGAGGAAATTCAAGACGATACGGCACTTTTTAAAGTATTCGTAGATGAATTGAAAAAAGAGTTAACCCAAAAGGCAAATGAGTTCTCTGGTAGTGATGATGACCAAGCTAAGAGAGAATTCAAAAATTACACACAAACTACAAATTTGGCGGGAAATGTTGCTCTTCAAAATCTAATAATTCAGTCTGATTTTGACGCTTTATCTGATACAGAACTTTACGATCTGATAAATAAAGTGAATTCTTTGATCGTAAATGACCTGAGTACTATTCAAACTATCAAGGAAAATAGGATCAAGTGGTCTGATATTATGAATGAAATTTATTTGAGAACTGTTGCTGTGGACACATATCACAGTGGAAGTTATTTTGATGAGCTTGGAGGAATTCGATATACAAGTTATGACCTCGATAGTAGCGGTCCAAGCATTTCTATTGTGGGTGAGACCAAGAGATTTGATACTACAAACTTTACTATGATTGTGAATTTGATCGATGAGCTAAATAGTTCAGATCTGTTTAAGAATGCTGAAATGCGATCTTTCTCAAAATCCGGATCAGCTGAGGATGGCTATACTGCGTCAATCAAATTGAATCTTGGACTTGATGAAGTAGGTACTGCTGTCGAGACAGAGACACAGACAGCGACAGTAGATGAAGACATTCCTCTACCTGAGGATCTACCCTTTATGTAATTAATAAAATTATGCCAAACGTTTCATACACAACTGAGAAAAGACACCAAAAGCTTTATATAAAAGTTTATGCCGTGCTTTGCCTAATTATTATTGCAAGTATGGGATTCTTCTCATATCAAAAGTGGCAAGAGTATACCTTGATCAGTACAGCTGTAGAGAAAAACAAAGATCTGGTTGCAGCTCTTCGTAATAACGTTTCGGATGAAAAATCTTCTTATGAACTTAACAAAGAAGGATTCAATAGTATGAATGAGGAGATTGAGGAAAAGCTAGAATATATTTTCCCTTCTGCTGATGATTACACTTCATTGACAAGGCAAATTGATGCATTCGAAGAAGAATTGGCAAAGAAAAATAGTCCGTTTAATATTTCAAATATTGAATATATGACTGCTGAAATCGCTGATTCTTATGCTTTATTGCCTTTGCGAATGAGTATTGAGAGTTCTGATGATAATTTTACAAAGTTCTTACACTTACTAGAAAATTCTGGATCTCTTGATGACCAAGTTAGGTTAATGGACATCCAATCAATCAGATTAAATTTCAATGAAGATGATGGCTCAGACATCATCAACTTTACCGTACAAATAAACGCTTACTTCCAATCATAACGTGGATCAAAACACAGCTACACAACAAGTTAAAACAACTCAAGCTACTCCAGTAGTGAAAGTTACTGTGCCTGCGGCGGCGGCCCCACAAGCCCCAGCCCCAACAGCAGCCAAACCTCAAAGTCCAAAATTAAAACAATTACAAGAAAGTATTTTAGCGGCGAATGTTCCGCAATTAGTCATGAGTGCTATTAGTTTGGCTTTAGATATGGGATCTAGTGATATCCATATTGAGCCATTAAAAACACATGTAAGAATCAGATATAGAGTGGACGGAGTTTTGAAACACGTCGTTGAATATCCTACAAATCTGCATCCAGCAGTGGTTTCTCGT
>JAOZTS010000042.1:0-1886 GCA_029939035.1 Candidatus Altimarinota bacterium
AGCCTTGATTTATTCATTCATCATCAGCCAAACCGGAGAAAAGGTCACAGTGTCACACGGACACGTCTCCCCTGCCGTATATAGCGTACTCGCAGAGTTGGGATACATAGACAAGGAAGACGTAATCAAAACTTTCCGACAAGTAGGATCAATTTTTGAAGGACATATCACAAGACACGTAGACGGAGTTGAATATGGAACAGGCCCATTAGGTGCTGGAGTATCAGCAGGAGCATCATTCGCATTAGCAGAAAAATTAAAGAAAACTGACAACAAAGTATTTGTATTAATGGGAGACGGAGAAACTCAAGAAGGACAAGTCCATGAAATGATCCATTTTTCAAAACACTACAATCTGGATAACATGATCCTCTACATCGACTACAATAAAGTCCAACTAACAGCTAGCCTCAAGGAAACTCTCGACATAGACATAAGAAAAACATTCGAAGCTGGACATTGGAATGTAATCGAAACAGACGGACATGATTTTCAATCAATGTGGAATTCTCTGGCAGAAGCTTACAAGACAAATGGTAAGCCAACAGTAATCATCGGAGATACATATATGGGACAAGGTGTAGATTTTATGGAAGACGAAGGACGCGCACTAAATCCGGCCTGGCACGGAAAAGCGCCAAAGCACGAAGAAGCAGCCCCACACATGGCACATTTTGAACTAAACGAAGACGAAAAAGCACAACTAGAAGAATTCAAACAATTCATAAAATGGACTCCAACTCCTTCACCATATCCAGCACTTTTAAGTGAAGTTGAAATAGACACAGGCACTCCAAACGTATACCAAGCTGACGAAATGATTCCGTGCAGAAAAGCATACGGAAAAGCTCTAGCTTCACTGGGAGAACTCAACAAAAACGTTTTAGGACTCACTGCCGACGTAGGAGGCTCTGTAAACGCAAGCGCGATTGCAGTCAAAACACCTGATCAGTTCATAGAATGTGGAATCGCAGAACAACATATGGTAACTACGGCGGGCGGACTATCGCTCAGCGGTTACGTACCATTCACATCAACTTACGCCGTATTCATGTCTAGCCGGGCAAAAGATCAAGCCCGCCTCAACGACATCAATTATACAAACGTAAAAATGGTTTCAACTCACGGAGGACTTTCAGTAGGAGAAGACGGCCCAACACACCAAGCAATCGACGACATGGGATCGTTCCTCGGAATGTTCAACACAATGATCGTTGAACCTGCAGACGCAAACCAGTGTGACAGGATAATTCGATACATCGCCTCACATTACGGAAATTTTTACGTGAGAATGGGACGACACGGCCTCCCAATCCTCACAAAAGAAGACGGTTCACTATATTTCGACGAAAACTATCAATATAAATACGGAAAATGCGAAAGAATCCGAGAAGGTTCAGATGTAACAATAGTAGCAATCGGAACAATGGTTTCCCACTCATTTGAGGCTCTAGCAATTCTCAAAGAAAAAGGAATTTCTGCAGAACTCATCGCCGTAAGCTCCATCAAACAATTTGATGAAACACTCACAGAATCGATCAAGAAAACCGGAAAAGTGCTAACTGTTGAAGACCACAACACTTATTCTGGACTCGGAGGCCAAATTGCACGCCACATCAAAAAGAACGGACTCGAAGCAAATAAATTCGAAATGATAGGCCCAGAAAAATACAATTTATCTGGAAAAGCAGCCGCACTCTATGAATTAAATGGCATGGATCCAGCATCCATCGCTACCAAATGCGAGGAAATTTCAAAATAAGACCTTCTCTGCTATAATTCAACCAATAAAATAATAATCTTTTTCCTCATGTCAAAGAAAAAAACACGTTCAATAAAAGACGAATTAAAAAAGAAAGATTTTCGTGTAGCAATATTCGGATCTT
>JAOZTS010000042.1:1896-4156 GCA_029939035.1 Candidatus Altimarinota bacterium
TCTGCCAGATTAAAAAAAGACGATAAAGTATACAAACAAGTTTTCGACCTAGCCCGTGAAGTTGGAAAACACAAAATCGATATAGTAACAGGAGGAGGGCCAGGACTTATGGAAGCTGGAAATGCTGGGCACGAAGCTGGAGACAAAGAACACAAATCCGACTCAATTGGACTAGTAATCAAACTCCCATGGGAAAGCAGTGGAAACGAGCATTTAGAAATCGAAAAGAGCTTTGATACATTCTCAAAGCGTCTCGACACATTCATGGCACTCTCCGGAGTAGCCATCATCATGCCTGGAGGAATCGGGACATGCCTTGAATTATTCTTTACATGGCAATTACTACAGGTAAAACACATGAAACCAATCCCAATCATTGTAGTTGGAAAAATGTGGGAAAAATTAATCGATTGGATAGAAAAATATCCTCTGAAAGATGGACTAATTAGTAAAAAAGACATGCACTTTATTCACATCGTAAAAAACAATAAAGAAGCAATGGAAATAATTCTAAAAGCACACAAAAAGTTCAACAGACACGCAGCATAGCGAAGTGTCCCGCGAACTAAGGTGAGCGTGCACGAGCAAAGCGAGTACCTCATCCAACCTATCTATGAAACAACAAAAATCACAAATTGGTTTAATTGGCTTAGCTGTAATGGGAACAAATCTTGCTCGAAACTTTGCTAATAATAAAATTCGAACCATTGTTTACAATAGAACAAAAGAAAAAACCATCGGGTTCATTAGAATTTATGGGTCAGATTATCTGGAAGGAGAAACCAATCTCAAAGGATTTGTAGAAAACCTAGAAAAACCTCGAAAAATGATAATAATGGTAAAAGCCGGAGAGCCAGTTGATGCTGTAATCAAGCAACTGCTCCCCCATCTCGACAAAAACGACATCATTATCGATTGTGGAAACTCAAATTACAAAGACACACAAAGAAGATTCGAAGAACTAAAGAAAAAGAAAATAAACTTCATAGGTTGTGGTGTTTCTGGCGGCGAAGAAGGAGCTCTCAACGGACCAAGCCTGATGCCAGGAGGCACAAAAAAATCATATCAATCAATTGCCCCAATTTTCAGAAAAATCGCCGCAAAAGATTTCGCAGGGAAACCAACACTCACCTACATCGGAGACAATGGAGCAGGTCACTTAGTAAAAACTGTTCACAATGGAATTGAATACGGTGTGATGCAAATTATGGCAGAAGCATATGATATTTTGAGAAAGTTCTACAAACTCTCTCCTCCAAAAATCGCAGACATTTTTGAAAAATATAATAAAGGACAACTACGATCATATCTTTTTGAAATTGCCATTACAGTACTGAATCAAAAAGACGATTTAAAAAGAGGATATCTCATAAACAACATCCTCGACAAAGCATCACAAAAAGGAACAGGAAAATGGACAGCTCAAGCCTCTCTCGAAAACGGCGTCGCTACTCCATCGATAACAGAAGCGGTTTTCGCAAGAATACTCTCAAGTGAAAAAGACAGAAGAACACATATGTCCAAACTCTACAAAGCAGGGAAAAAGAGACGAAAACTCCCTCTCAAAAAATTCATCAAATTTTTAGAAAAAGCGCTTTATGCCGCAATGCTCAGTAATTATGCACAAGGCTATGACTTAATTGCAAAAACCGCAGAAGTAGAAAAATGGAAGATAAATTTGAAAGAAATTTCAAGAATCTGGGAAGGAGGATGCATCGTTCGAGCAAAAATTCTAAATTTCCTACACAAAAACGCCAGTACAAACAAACACCTCTTCGAAATCCCAAAAATTGCCAAAGAAATGAAAAAAAACATTCCACACCTCAGATTCGTAGCAGCCTTTGGTGCAGAAAACGGAATTCCACTACCTGGATTGTCAGCTTCACTCAATTATTTTGAATCAATAACTCAAGAATCACTCCCTGCAAACTTCATTCAAGGTCTGCGAGATTATTTCGGGGCACACACATACGAACGAACCGATAGAAAAGGAACCTATCACACTAAATGGCAATAATTATGAAAGCACATCACATCGAAAAACCATTCATCTTAATAATATTCGGAGCCTCAGGAGATTTAGCAAAATTAAAACTATTCCCAGCTCTCTACAGCCTCGCTGAACAGAAAAGATTGCCAAAAGAGTTCTACGTAGTCGGATACGCCAGAAGTGAGAAAGACAAAAAACAATTCCAAAAAGAGTTCAAAGAAAGTATCGAAAAAGCCCACAAGAAAAACTTAAACAAGAAACTGCTCAACT
>JAOZTS010000042.1:4166-9433 GCA_029939035.1 Candidatus Altimarinota bacterium
TTAAATCATGTCCACTATTTCCAAGGACAATATGACAAAATCAAAGACTTCATAAAATTCAGAGGATTCCTCAAAGAAATTTCAGGAAACAAAATAATCAAAAAACTCACATACTTCTCAATCCCGCCAACAACATTCAAACCAGTAATCAAAAATCTCGGAAAAACAAAGATCTCAAAGAACGAAGACATCAGACTAATCCTGGAAAAACCATTTGGAGAAGACACTCAATCAGCTAAAGAGCTTTTCCACTTCGCAGCTCGATATTTTGATGAAGAAGCCGTTTATCTACTCGATCACTATCTCGGAAAATCTGCAGTTCAAAGCATTCTCCACCTCAGACACTCAAACAGACTCCTAAACTTGATGATAAAGGGACCAGAAATCGCAAACATACAAATCACAGCCTTTGAAGACGTCGGAGTCAAAGATAGAATCGGATATTTCGAAAAAGTTGGGACAATAAAAGACATGATCCAGTCCCACTTACTCCAGCTCCTAAGCCTTGTAGCAATGTCCATTCCAATAAGTGAAAACGCAGAAAGTTTGCATAGAGAAAAATACGCAATCCTCTCAGCCCTAAAATTTATCGACTCAAAAAACAATATAGTCCTCGGACAATACGACAGCTACCACAAAGTAAAAGGTGTTCCTCAAAATTCAAAAACAGATACATTTGCTGCACTCAGACTCTTCATCGATCGCGAAAGCTGGTACAAAACGCCCATCTATATCCGAACCGGCAAGAAACTCCACGAAAAACACACTTACATCACAGTCGAAATCAAAAAATTCGCATTCCAAAAGAAAACCGAAGAACCAAACCGCATAGTATTCGAGCTCCAACCTGACGAAAAAATCAACATCAGACTCATAAACAAGCGTGGCCTTTCCTCAAAACACCAAGAAATAAAAATATCTCAATCAATTGCCTGCCAAGGAATTGACTGCCTACCCGAACATGCCCTCCTCATCCTCGACGTAATAAAAAAGAACAGACTTCATTTCTTAAGCTTCCAAGAAATCATCGCAACATGGCAAATCACGGACCAAATTCTAAAATTTATCAAAAAGAACAAAGTTAAAGTCGAAAAATACAAAGACGGATCAAAAGGGCCAGAGTCACAAAAAAAACTTACAGAAATAGACAACTTCGAGTGGTTCGACATTCACCCAAAATAATATGCAATTACATACTTTTCAAAACTTCGACGAATTTGTTGAACAATCGACAAAGATAATTGAAGATATTTGCCAAAACCCTGCAAAAATAGCACTCAGTGGAGGCACAACACCAAAACCAATCTACGAAAAACTCGCAACACAATCACTCCCATTCGAAAAACTCGAATTCTACCAAGTCGACGAAAGATACGTTCCGCTCGACCACCAAAACTCCAACTCCAAAATGATTTTTGAATCATTAATTAGCAAAACAAACGCAAACTTTCACTATTTCGACACAAAACTACCAATAGATGAAGCAATCGAAAAATACGAACAAGAATTACCACACGAGCCCTTCGATCTAACCATCCTCGGGATCGGTCCAGACGGTCACACAGCCTCACTTTTCCCAAACACAGAAACCCTAGATGAAACTAAACCAGTCACCCACACATCCAACGACCGCCTCACTCTCACATTTCCAAAAATTCTCGAAAGCAAAAAACTCCTCATCTTCCTAAACGGGCCAACAAAGCAAAAAATCGTAGAAGAATTACAAAACCCAACCCTCTCCTATAAAGACTTTCCTGCAAGAAAACTCATAGCCCATCCAAACCTAACAATCCACTTCTTCGCAGGATAACTTGCACCTCCCACCTCAAATCCGTATATTAACCACGTTTAACAAATTCAACATGGTACAAACTTCAAACATAAATAAAGGCACAGCGATAAAATTCAAAAATCAGCCTTATATGATTACAGATACTCAATTTGAAAACCCGGGAAAAGGTGCAGCTTTTACAAGAGCTAAAATGAAAAACCTGAAAACAGGACAAGTCCTAGAAAACACTTTCAAATCAGGTGAATCAGTCGAAATTCTCGACACCATTCGAAAAAAATGCCAATTCCTATACCGAGATGGAAACGAATTCCACTTCATGGACAACGAAACATATGACCAATTTGTCCTACAAAAAGAATCACTCGAAGACGAAGTAAAATACCTAATAGACGGGACAGATGTTCACGTCCTATTCATCGAAGGAAATCCAATTTCAATCCAAGTTCCACCAAAAATGGATTTCAAAGTCGTAAGTACAACTCCGGGGGTAAAAGGAGACACAGCTACAGGAGGAAACAAGGATGCTGAAATCGAAACCGGAGCAATTCTAAAAGTACCTCTATTTATAAAAGAAGGAGAACTTATTAAAATAAATACTGAAACCGGAACATACATCTCTAAAGCCTAAATCATGATCGACATAAAATTCATAATAGAAAACCCAGGCCTCATCAAACAAGGTGCTGCCAAAAAAAATGTAAAAGTCGAAGTAGATAAAATCGAAGAACTTTACAAAAAACGAAACGAATCACTTGCCCAAGCCGAAAAACTACGAGCAGAACAAAATACAGCCAGCAAAGGACAAATGGACGACGAAAAAATAGCCAAGATGAAAAAGATCAAAGAACAAATAAAATCCCTAGAACCAGAAATCGAAAAATTAGAAAAAGAACTAGAAGAACTCGCACTAGTTGTCCCAAATCCCCCACTCGATTCAGTTCCTGAAGGAAAAGACGAAGAGGACAATGAAGTAATAAGCACACACGGAGAAAAACCTGAATTCGATTTTGAACCAAAAGATCACATCCAATTAGGAAAAGACCTCGACATAATCGACATCGAAAGAGGAACTCGAACATCAGGTGCTCGCTTCTACTACCTGAAAAACGAAGCTGCCCTTCTCGAATTCGCACTACTCCAGTTTGTCGTTCACAAACTAAATGCAAAAGGATTTTCACCTGTAATCACACCAACTTTAGTAAAAGAAGAAGCGATGTACGCAACAGGATTCTTCCCAGCTGAAAGAAACGAAATCTATAACGTAAATCCAGAAGACGACAATTTATTCTTAGTCGGAACTTCAGAAGTCCCACTAACAATGCTCCACGCAACAGAAATCCTCGACGAAGACAAACTCCCAACCCGATACTGCGGATTCTCCACATGCTTCCGTCGCGAAGCAGGTTCATACGGAAAAGACACAGCCGGAATTATCAGAGTTCACCAATTCGACAAAATAGAAATGTTTAGCTTTTGCCACCCAGACAAATCTGAAGAAGAACACGAACTGATTCGCGAAATCGAAGAAGAAATCATGCAAGACCTCGAATTCCACTATCAAGTAGTCAATATTTGCGGAGGCGACCTCGGAACACCTGCTGCAAAAAAATACGACATAGAAGTATGGATCCCAACTCAAAACAAATTCAGAGAACTCACTTCATGCTCAAATTGCACAGATTTCCAAGCACGAAGAGCAAAAATCCGCTACAAAAAAGACGGCAAAAACCTCTACGCTCACACCTTAAACGGTACAGCAGTTGCAATTGCCCGCACACTAGTTGCGATCCTCGAAAACAACCAAAATGCTGATGGATCAGTAAACATCCCAGAAGTCCTACAACCCTTCATGGGAGGAAAGACAAAAATAGAAAGATCATAGTAGCATTGCCCAAAAACCCCTATTTATGTTAAAATAATAACAATAAATAAAAACGAAATATGATAATTCTAACTACAGAATCACTACGCGGATATGGACTCAACCGTATATTCGAATTTGCAAAGAAAGCTGGATATGACGGTATTGATTTAAGCATAAATTTTGGACAATTCGACTCATACAATGCTGACTATATTAACGAATTAATAAAAGAATACGATATTCCAGTTCACGCAGTTTCAGCTCCAAATCAAGTAGCCGCAAAAAGAGTAAAAGAAATAGTTGAGATGACAAAGAAGATTGGAGCGAAAGTATTAGTACTTCAACCTCCAAAGCTTCTTGATTTCAAACTAGCAAGTTGGTTAAAAAATGAAATCCCTAAGCTTAGAGAAAAGGAATTCCTTTCAATTGCACTAGAAAACGCACCTGCAGGAACATTCCTAGGATTCATCCCAGAACATGCAATGGCAAATGCTCAAGAATTAAAGAAATTCAAACATATTTCATTAGACACAGCTAGAATCGGTGAAAAGAAACAAGATCTAATGCGTGCGTACTCAGCATTCAAGAAGTATCTAGTACACATTCATTTTTCAAATGTTTATAAAGGGAAAAAATATGCTCCACCTTCAGAAGGTATCATGCCTCTAGAAAGTTTCTTAACGAAGCTTAAACAAGACAAATACCCTGGAGCACTCTCTATAAAAATCCTTCCAAAATTCTTACACGCAGGTGAAGACGACAAAGTAATCGAAGAACTAGAAAGAGTAAGAAAATATTACGAGAAATATTACAAAAACGTAAAAGTTGAAGAAATAGAAACCGAAGAACAAGATGATTAGACTCAATAACGTCTCAAGAAGTTATAACTCAGGATCTTCTTCTACAACGGCTCTTTCCAATATCACCTTAAATATCAAAAAAGGTGAATTTATCGCAATCGTTGGTCCATCAGGTTCTGGAAAAACCACTTTATTGAACATAATCGGTGGTCTCGATACTCCAACAACTGGCGAAGTCCTATTCAACAAAAAAAATCTCAAAAAACTAAACGACGACCAATTATCAAAATATAGAAACAACGAAATCGGGTTCATCTTTCAAGAATTTCATCTTGAACCACATCTAAGTGTCTACGACAACGTTCTTCTTCCAGCATATTTCAACAACAAAACCCAAAAAGAAGAAAACAGAACAAAAAAACTCATAGAAGAAGTACAACTTTCTAAAAAATCACAATCAAAAGCTTCGGAATTATCTGGTGGAGAAAAACAACGAACCGCAATAGCAAGAGCCTTGATCAACAATCCACAAATCATCCTCGCTGATGAACCAACCGGGAACCTGGATTTAAAAACAGGAGCAACAATTCTAAAATTACTAAAAACATTACACAAAAATCACAACACAACACTCATAGTGGCAACACACGATGAAAAAATCGCAGCATCTGCAAACAAAATAATAAAATTATGATACTCAACCTCGCCCTCAAAAATTTAAAGCAAAAAAAGTTCAGATCATTTCTGGCAATTTTGAGCATAGTGATAGGAACAGCTTCAATCATTCTATTTCTTGGATTAAGCTCGGGAA
>JAOZTS010000127.1 GCA_029939035.1 Candidatus Altimarinota bacterium
TATTTTGATGAAATAAAGATAAATTAATATGCGAATAAATCTTCGTAGCAAATTTGTAATCGCGATTTCACTGCTAATGGTAGCAGTATTCGTCGCTGCTGCGTGGCTGTTTATTCAAGAGAAGAAAACTGAGCTTGCGGATGATATTTACCATAATACTTTGGCTTTTGGTAAGCTGACTGCTACTCAGGTAACGGAAGATTATGATCTATATTTGGCTCAGAGTGGATTTGTTTATTTTAATAGAGAAATAAAATCTTTGTTTGAGCAAAATGATGATATATCCGGACTGAAAATTTTGTCTTATACTGGAGAGCTTTTGTATGATTCGTTTTTGGATACGGATAAGAAATATGAGGGTGGGCTGCGAAGTGCTGATGATTTGATTTCAAAACAGGCGAAATCTGAAAATCTTTCTTTGAAAATTTTGGATGGTGATGTTATTTATTTGAAAACGGATAAATTTGGCGAGGTGACATTTGTGGATGCAAATGAGAGGGTGGTAGAGCCTTTGGAGGTGGGAACTTTGATTGATTATATGGTTGTGCCTGCAACGGAGAAGTATTCTGTTGTGTATGTGCTCGATTATCATAATCTAGATGAAAGAATAGAAGCAATGATGCGAAGAATTATTTATTTAGCTATCTTGGGTGTGATGCTTGGTGTTTTGATGTCTCTTTTCTTGTCTTCAAAAATTACAAAACCTATAGCGAAATTGGTGAAAGGTGTGGA
Source organism: Candidatus Altimarinota bacterium (assembly GCA_029939035.1). Classification (GTDB taxonomy): domain Bacteria; phylum Patescibacteriota; class Gracilibacteria; order UBA1369; family LOWO2-01-FULL-3; genus JAACEU01. The sequence continues at coordinate 733 of JAOZTS010000127.1, forward strand.
AAAGATTGCGACGGGAGATTTTAAGACCCGTGTTGAGATAGAAACTCGTGATGAAATTGGGTTTTTGGGTGATGCTTTTAATGGAATGGCCATGGATTTGGAATCATCAGTTGAAGCGAAATTGTATAAAGAAAGAGTAACTCATGAACTGGAGCTAGCTGCACAAATCCAAGACCAAATTATTCCAACAGCAGAGCAAATCCCGCAGATGGCAGGGATAGAAATTGCATCGAAGTTGATTCCAGCGGCAGAGATTGGTGGTGATATGTATGACTTTTTGAAAGTAGCTGAAGATAGAATGTTTTTGTATTTGGGAGATGTGACTGGACATGGAGTTCCTGCAGGAATAGTGAGTTCGATTTCTAGTGCGCTTTTCTATGGATATATGGGGTTTGAGGATATGAAGAAGATTATTGTGAATGTGAATCGTGTGTTGAAGGCGAAGACGATGTCGAACATGTTCATGACTTTGTGTTTGATGGAATGGAATTCAACTGCAAATACATTTAGATACATTAGTGCTGGGCATGAGCAGCTTGTTCATTATTCAGCCAAAACTAAGGATGCTACTTTGACTCCGGCTGGAGGTGTGGCGCTTGGTATGACTCCTGATATTTCAAAATTGGTAAAGGTTGAGGATGTTGCTTTTGAGCCGGGAGATTATCTTGTGGTTTATAGTGATGGGATTCCTGAGGCGTGGAAAAATGAAAAGGAAAACTATGGTATGGAGAGGTTCCAGGCTTTTGTGAAAAAAGCTGGTGCTGTTGCGAAGAATTCAGAGGAATTAAAGACGATGATATTAGACGACTTGGCGAAATTTACTGCTGGGTTTGAGCAGAAAGATGATATTACGCTGATAGTTTTGAAGAGAGTTTAGGATTGCACTCCTGGAACTGGGAATCCAGAGCACATTTCTACAACTTCCTTTTTTATTTGAGCGTGTAGTTCTGTGTCCTCGATGTTTGAGATTACTTTATCAATCCACTCTGCTATGCGTTCCATTTCAGCTTCTTTCATTCCTCTTGTAGTGATTGCTGGAGTTCCTAGTCTGATACCTGATGGATCGAATGGAGACCTTGGTTCTCCTGGAATTGTGTTTTTGTTAACTGTGATTCCTACTTCGTCGAGTGCGTTTTGTGCTAGTTTTCCTGTCACATCTTTGTTTGTTAGGTCAATAAGCATTAGATGTGTGTCTGTCCCATCTGATATCAGTTTGAAGTTTCGTTTTTTTAGTTCTTCAGCGAAGTGATGAGCGTTTTTCTTGATCTGTTCGGCGTATTCCTTGAATCCTGGTTCCATAGCTTCTTTAAAGGCTATTGCTTTGCCGGCGATTGTGTTTTCGTGTGGTCCTCCTTGGGTTCCTGGGAATACAGCGCGATCTATGTCCTTGGCAAATTTTTCTTTGCAAAGGATTATAGCGCTTCGTGGTCCTCGTAGTGTTTTGTGAGTTGTAGTCATTACTACATCGAAATACGGAACTGGGCTTTCCAGAACTCCAGCTGCTACTAACCCTGCTGTGTGTGAAATATCAGCAACTGTTATTGCTCTCACTTCATCAGCTATTTCTTTGAATTTTTTCCATTCTATATCGCGTGGATATGCTGTAAATCCTGCTACGATCATTTTAGGTTTGTGTTCGAGTGCCATTTTGCGAACACTTTCCATATCTATTCGTCCAGTTTCAAGATTTACTTCGTATTGTACAAAATTATATGCTTTTCCAGAGATCGCAATTGGTAGTCCGTGTGTGATGTGTCCACCGTGTTCTAGTTTTAGTCCCATAACTGTGTCTCCGAACTCTAAAAGTGCAAAATAGATTGCAGTGTTTGCTGGAGATCCGGAAAGTGGTTGTACGTTTGCATGTTCTGCTCCGAAAAGTTTTTTTGT
>JAOZTS010000128.1 GCA_029939035.1 Candidatus Altimarinota bacterium
AAGAATAATAGTCTCCACTCACATTTCCAACTTTCAGAATATTTCGTCCATCAGAAATATAAGCTTTATCAATAACGTCAGGAGCAACCCCCTCAAGTTTCAATTTTAGATCTTTTAAAATCACAGTCTCGGATCCGGCCTTGAAGTAAAATCCCATAACTTTTGCCTCTTCAGCCCCAGGAGCAGCGAATCCACCATATTGCTCTTTAGTAATTTTGAAATTCAACAACGAAGTACTTTCATTCTTAGAAGAAAATTCTTTGCCTGAATCAAAATCCACCAAAGGAGTGATCATACTTGCATTTAAAGAGGCATCAGTAGAATGCAAAACACTCAACAGATAACCCTCAAAACTATCGCTATACGAAAGCACTGCAATTGAAGCAACCATCATCGTAAAAATGAAATACACTCTAATTATTTTCGCTATATTCATCAATTAGGTAATTTAAATAATTTTCTGTAGCTGGACTGTCAGGGTTGAAATATTCACCAAAGACAAGTCCTTTCGAACCTGCAAATAGAGATTCAACATAAGGGAAAATATATTCCTCTTCACTAACATCCTCAAAATGAGGTGAACCAGGAACAATTTGTAAATCTACATCATAATAATCCATAACAATTCGAAGAGCTTCTGCCCTTCTCATTTCACTATTAGGCTCAAAATAAGTTGAGTTAATATCAAGTAATCCTAAATTCAAAATAGTTTGAACTGCAGAGTAATAGTCAGCTCCTTCATCGACATCTTCAAAGTATGGAACACCACCGTCATAAACCTCAACATCAGCTTGCTCCATAAAGATTTCAGCAAACTTCGCTCGAGTAATTGGTGTTTGTGGTGGCAATAAAAGAATGTTGCTTATTGCATAAGAACCAGTCTCAGGATTTACAGCCTTGATAAATACAAAGGTATTATCGTCAGTCAAAAATGGATTCTCATCCAATTCAACAAAGTGTGACTCAAGCTCTGAAACCTCTTTAGAATCAAAATAGCTTTGAACATTTCGCAATGAGTTTTTAACTCTGTAATAGCCATAAACATCGTCCAGAGTATAAACTTCGTCATATCTCAACTCGTCCTCAGAGTATGAGGCGTCGTCAGAAGAACAGATCTCAAATTCATGTTTTCTAATAGAAAAAGGAATCGAATTGAAATCCAGAACGATTGTTCCATCATCCAAAATCTCCTCAATAACAATTGACTCAACCTTCGCATTCGGCTCAAAAATATCTACTTCATAAAAATTATTATCTTTGTAAGAATCAAATTTGTCAGCAGACTCAACTTCAAACTGGAAAGTTCCACCATTATATCTTCCATCAAAAACAAATTCGAAATCTCGAACGATATAACTTTGGTCTTTCAATAAAGTGAATCCATCAACGGTATTTGAAACCAAAACGTGCTTTTGATCATTACCACCATGCAACAGAACTCTGTCGTCGATCAGGTTTCCTCCAGAGTTGTGGATGATAATTGTCGCAGAGTATTTATAATATTTAAAATCGTCAGTCGGATCACTTATCTTCTTTACTGACACATTTTCTATAGATAAGTCAGCTGGCTCTGGAGCGTTCTCTTCGGCAATGTTCTTCAAAATAGTAAGAATAGAAGTCTCAAGGATTTTGAAAGTACCTTTACTGAAAAAGAATACCGAAATAGCTATAACCGGAATTAAAGCTATAATTATAAAAAGTTTTGGGATATTTGTTTTTGTGTTCATTTTTATTTTTTTGAATCATTAAATTTTAGCAGAAATAAGCGGTTTTATCAATGCCGCAGAAGGCCAAAACAGTACTATAACCTAGACCTGCGAGCTCAAATATTGTATAGATACACTTACGCAATGATAAAAAAGACTATATAATGCTGACCATGGAAAAATTCATAATAAATGGAGGGAAACAACTCAACGGAGAAGTCACAGTTAGTGGCTCAAAAAACGCAACATTACCAATAATTTGCGCATCTTTACTTACAAAAGAAAAAGTAACTCTCCAAAACGTTCCAAACATCGCGGACGTAAATGCAATGATAGAAATAATAGAATCGCTTGGAGCGAAAACATCATTCGAAAACAACACATTAGAAATTGATCCATCAGACCTTTCACCACAACAACTTCCAGACAGACTAGTTGATAAAATGCGAGCATCTATATTAATGGTAGGAGCATTCATCTCAAGGTTCGGAGAAATCAAAATGTCATTTCCAGGAGGATGCGTCCTCGGAAAACGATCAGTGCATTCACACACACACGCACTAAAAGAATTAGGATGCGAAATCTTAGACGACAAAAACGGACTCCACATAAAAGCAGAAAAACTCACAGGTAAAACAATAATACTTCCGGAACTGAGCGTAACTGCCACCGAAAACGCAATCATGGCAGCTGTCATGGCAGAAGGAGAAAGTGAAATCAGATTGGCAGCCGCAGAACCACACGTCCAAGACCTTTGTCATTTCCTAAACACCCTCGGCGCAAAAATAACTGGGATTGGAACAAACAACATAAAGATAAAAGGAGTAAAATCTCTAAAAGGAGGAAGCTACAAAATAACA
>JAOZTS010000129.1 GCA_029939035.1 Candidatus Altimarinota bacterium
CCAGAGTCCATGGAGATTACAGAATTCCCGGGCCGTTACGTTCTCTGCATCGGTGAGAAAAGTGGCTTCAGGGGTGTCGCCGGGATTTAGAAATTTTCGGTACACCATGCCCTCTGCATTAAGTTCAATCCACTCAATGTAGTGTTTCTCTTCCATGGGATGGGTAACACTTCCCACTTTGACAAGATACCCCCCTTCAATTTTCTCAATGACAGGGAGATGTTTTTCCAGGGCTGCATCCACTGTGTTTTCCGTCATTAATGATCCTGTTGATTTAGTGCCATCTCAAAAACAAACAAGTGGAGGCGATTTTTTGAAAATAGCTCGAAAAAAGTTACATTTCAATTTTTAATTCCGAACACAGACCATATGTATCCGTTTTAAAGCCCTATTTCAACTTTTTGAGGGGTTCCCCCCCCATCAACACCCATTTGTTTGCACTTTAGGCTGTTTTTGGGCGCAACTATCCGCCGTTTGCTTTAAATAACGTTTTGTGTTGCATGCAATTGCTGCAAATATTATTTGCAGCCTCGATCGTTTTTCTGTTCGATGTCGTGATCTTCGAGCACCGTGTTTATTGGCTACCTCATTGACCAAACTTTCAGCACCGGCACGAACACCACATTCTTTTCGGTATTCGGTGTCTTCCATATATTTATGATGGCGTTGAGCACCGGTGTATTGCGCTTCATTGATTGTCAATGTCGAAATTGTGGCCCCATGTTTCACAGGACAACGATTTTTAAGAGGGCATTCTTTACACGTCTTGTTATCAAAATGAACTAACCATTGTCCAGTTTTCTCACTTTTTATCTGATCTAAAGGACTCTCATTATTAGGGCACGATAAAACGATTAAATCTTTGGTAGTATCTTCGAATTCAACCTTAAAATCAGCAACATCAAGTGGCCGATCTTTTTCAGCAAATCCTTCTATACTTTGCGAACGTCCGGCAGATGGGCCTTCAAGCTCTATCCCTTTTTCCGCTGCTTCCAGAATAGATTCTCCATTTACAAACCCTGCATCTCCATATAACGCCTCGGGCTTGAATTCATTTTCTTCTAAACGGGTTTCAATTTTATCGATTTCGACTGCATCTGCATGCCCTGCTGCCTCCAAGGCAACATCAGTTATATATTGAACATCATTATCAGGATCACAAGTTTCAGTAAGGAATCCTTTATGTCCAGTGACTACCTGATTTCTCTTCCTTGTATATTGAGCGTCTGTATTGTGAGGCGTTGAAACAATTTGTTTGCCCTTACCGTCAGGGACTTTTATTTCTATTTCAATTTCCACTGAGTTATCAGGGCCTATCGATTTTTCTATTATATTACACTGCTGATCGAAAACTTGCATCAATATCTCGAATGATTTATAGTGCTTTACCTGATTATGATTTTCAAAAGCGCTTTTGAGATGATGCATATCATCAGCCATCTCTTGAATTTTTCTACTCGTCTTTTCTTTATCTTTTTCCGTTAAATCAAAACCATCGTTAAGATAGTCACGAGAAAGATCTTCCAGAATTTCAGCATAAAGACCTGGTTTTTGTTTCCGGAGATTTTGAAGGAAAACTCGATTGGTTTCTTTGAAGAGTCCATATCGGGATAATTTTGCAAGCCAGCCATGCATAAAAAATGAATCGACTCTCTGTTGCCTCATTGAAATATTGCATTCTAATATAAATATGCCAGTCAGTCTTTTGAATAATTCATAGGCAACGTCATTTTCTGCTATTTTATTATAAAATTTAAACAGTGTTGTATGATCTATTTTGGCCATATCACATGGTGTTTGAGTTGCATTCCACCAGTCAAGCCTTCTTTGCAAATGGAATTCAACCTCTCTCCAAGTTAATCGTTCCATACTCATAAAAATTAATAGAGAAACTTGTAGTTTGATTGATTTGTTCGGGGCACCCCAATTCTCGCAATATAAATGCTTAAATTCCTTCTCGTCAATTTGAGGATAAACTTTATCTCTGTAAATATGAGACCAGTCATCATGAGGTAAAATTCCTGGAAACACCAGTAAAGGGTCAAAAAGACTTAATTGGGGACTTGTTTGCTGAAACATAGCTACTCCGGCCAAAGTTAAGCATTAACATACAATATCAAACACTTATGTATATAATCTTCTTGGGGAAAAGTCAAGCAAAATATGAATTATTTTAAATGTTTTCAGTGTGTTATGCTACTTTTTCTTGATTAATATAATATCGCGCTTTAATCAACAGACTCATTAATCTCTATTATCTTTCGTTATTAAACGTAAATGCGCCATGGTTTGCTGTGGGGGCTGAACTTGCCATCAGAGACTATGTGATCTACAGCAAGGAACTTGTGGAAGGCTTTGGGAGCATTACCGCATGGGAAAAAGAAGATATCGTTGAACCGGGCAAGCCCAATGCCGCAGGGTGGGTTCTTCCCTCCCACAACAATGTTCATAGAAGATATCCAGAGGTTGCCATTCTCATTCCGGACACCACCGGAAGGGCATGCGGCGGTCTATGTTCTTCATGCCAGAGAATGTATAATTTT
>JAOZTS010000043.1 GCA_029939035.1 Candidatus Altimarinota bacterium
CAGCAGATCGGTCACCACAAAAGCAGTATCCGTCGGCCTCAAAGTCTTTTGCTCCATCTCTATATAATTTCTCGCAATAATTGTATGAATAGTCGGCGCATAAGTACTCGGTCGTCCTATGCCTTCACTCTCCAGTTTTTTCACCAACGACGCCTCAGTATATCGAGCCGGCGGCTTAGTAAAATGCTGAGTAGTTTCCATTTTATCGAGATCAACAGCTTCACCTTCTTCCATTTTCGGTAATAAATTATCCCCATCTTTCAACTCATCCTCTCCATGATCTTTACCTTCCAGATAAACTTCCATAAACCCAGGAAATTTAATCACCTGCCCAGTCGCACGGAATTCGTATCCAGTATCTCCAGCCGCAATATCTATAGCTGTTTTGTCCAATATCGCTTCCTTCATCTGACACGCAATCGTTCTCTTCCAAATAAGTTCATAAAGTCTAAATTGATCCTTGTCCAAATACTGCTTCACCTTCTCAGGTTTCAAAGCAAGATCCACAGGACGAATCGCTTCATGCGCTTCCTGTGCACCTTTTTTCCCCTTAAATTTTCGTGGAGTACTTAGAGCGAATTCCTTTCCATACTCTTTTTCAATAACCTTCTTTGCTGCTTTCAAAGCAACATCCGACAAATTCACACTGTCCGTTCTCATATAAGTAATAAGACCGTGCTCTCCAGAACCAACATCGATACCTTCATATAACTGCTGAGCCAAAACCATCGTTTTCTTCACAGAAAAGCCAAGTTTACGAGAAGCTTCTTGTTGTATTGTTGATGTGATAAATGGCGGAGCCGGATTTCTCTTCGTCTGTTTTTCAACAATTTTCGAAACTTTATAATCAACTCCTTTAATTTTTTTGAGAATCCCCTTAACTTCCTTTTCATCTCCTGGAATAAATTTCTTCCCTTCATATCTTTGAAGTTCAGCTTCAAATTTTTCTTTTTTATCTTTTTCAAATGTTCCAATAACTTTCCAATACTCCTCTGGATTAAATGCTTGAATTTCACGTTCCCTCTCTACAACAAAACGTACCGCCACACTCTGCACACGCCCTGCACTTAGCCCATATCGAACCTTCTTCCATAATAACGGAGATAATTCATAACCAACCAGCCGATCCAAAACTCGACGAGCCTGTTGAGCATCAACTACGTCCATATCAATAGTACGTGGTTCATCCATCGCCTTTTTGATCGCTCCCTCTGTTATTTCGTGAAAAACTATTCTCTTCACATCCGTTTTCTTTGGATCAACTTTCAAAGCCTCAAGCAAATGCCATCCAATTGCTTCTCCTTCTCGATCTTCATCAGTTGCCAACCAGAGATGCTCGGCCTTCTTGTACTCGTCCTTCAACTGCTTGATAACCTTTTTCTTGTCAGCAGAAATCAAATAACTGGGCTTGAAGTCTTTATCAACTTCTATACCCATCTTTGATTTTGGAAGATCACGCACATGTCCCATCGAAGCCAACACCTTGTATTCTTTTCCCAAAAATCGAGAAATAGTTTTAGCTTTTGCTGGGGACTCTACGATAACGAGGTTTTTTGCCATGGCTTACTTTTATAACAAGCACCTCGTTTCGTCAACAAAAAAGCCAGAAACCGCTTGTACATCCCAAAACAAGTTGACAAGAAACGCAACAAGAAAAGTATTGGCTCACACAAGCCGTTTTTTGCGCTTTTGCACATGAAAAAGTGCGTTTTTCCCCTGCTAAAAGGGGTTTGTACAAAAAAATTAACTTGATTTGCCTTCTAAACGCCCTATAATAGCCATTGCTTTTCTACTATATTCAAATTCGGAAAACGAATTTAAATAATTATTTCTTAACCGTATAACTATGACTAAACAAGATCTAGTTGCCGGTGCAGCACAATCAGCAGGCGTTACTAAAAAAGCCGCTGGAGAAGTTCTAGAATCAATTCTAGACATGATTACAAAAAGCCTTAAAAAAGGTGAAAATGTAACAATTACAGGATTTGGAACATTCCGTGTTTCTCACAGAGCAGCGAGAACTGGAGTAAATCCAAGAAACCCAACTGAAAAAATCAAGATCCCTGCAATGAAGCTACCTGCTTTCAAAGCTGGAAAATCTCTAAAAGACGCGGTTAGATAGTAGAAATTTTGACCTTTGGTCATAAATTTCCTTTAAAAAAGACCTCCTTCGGGAGGTCTTTTTTTGTATTTAAATACAAATCCTATCTCCAAAATACATGCCCCTTGTCTTCTGCCCTTATCTCTTCAACTGTTTGAGCTACAACTGAAGATTCTTTCGACTTCTCTTCGCTCACCCTTTCCTTATGCATCACATAATCCAAAGGCACACAAATACGAACACTATTGTTCACACCCTTTGTCACTCGAATATTCTTTGGTTCTCTATTTTCAAACAAAGCAACAAATCCATCCGGATCTTCAAGACCACGAATACTAGTATCAATCTCAATATAAGAACATCCGCTATCCATATCCGCAGATCTATAATCCAAATTCGTATGCATCCCCACGCTTTTCCAATCAACACCTTCTTCTTCAGCTAAAACCTTTTGTGCCCTTACTATAACTGCTCTCCTTCTAAATCTCTCGGCATCCTCCAAGGCTTCACGAACAGATTCATCTTCATTTCCACAATTCATAGCTCTTCTCTTCAAAATCTCATGCGCCAATCCCTCCAATTCATCCGTATCCAGTTTCTTCAACATTTCTAAAGCAATATCCCTAAAAGCATACCTGGTATCCAAATCTTCGCCAGCTCTCACCATTCTTACCAAATTATCCCTAAATGATTCAAAATCAAATCCCCCATATACTTCAGCTGAGTCCATAATTCTTATTATTAATAAATAGGAGAGAAATGAAACCACATATACAATTGAAAATCAAACACAAAACAAGTAAAGTATCCCCCGATGAAACAAGAAATCGAAAAATTAGAAAAAGCAGTTCTTGAAGAACTCAAAAAAGCCTCTTCTTCAGAAGGACTAAAAGAGCTCGAAGTAAAATACTTTGGAAGAAAAGGTGAATTCACAGCAATTTTAAAAGGCCTAAAAGACCTTTCTGCTGAGGAAAAACCGGTTCTTGGAAAATTAGCAAACATTACAAAAGTAAAACTAGAAAAAACAATCGAAGCACAACGCCAAAAGCTCGAAGGATCAACCCTGGAAAAAGAACTCAAAACAGAATTTTTCGACACATCAATCCCGGGAAAAACACCAAAAATAGGACACATTCACCCATTATCCCAAGTCCAGGAAGAAGTTGAACGAATTTTTTCACAAATGGGCTTCGCAATCATGGACGGACCAGAAGTTGAATCAGAATATTACAACTTCGAAGGATTAAACATCCCTGCAGACCACCCGGCTCGCGACATGCAGGACACATTCTTCATACAAGACAAAAACGACCCGAAACATGGACACATGGTGCTACGAACACACACTTCCCCAGTTCAAATCCGAACTATGGAAAAATACGGTGCACCACTACGAATCATAGTCCCAGGAAGAGTATTTCGATACGAAGCAACCGACGCCAGTCACGACACAACATTCTACCAAGTAGAAGGCTTACTTATAGACAAAGAAATATCGCTATCACACTTAAAAGGAGTAATGGCAGAATTCCTAACACGCCTCTTCGGAAACCCGGTAAAAGTCAGATTCCGACCAGGATACTTCCCATTCGTCGAACCAGGACTCGAACTCGACTTTTCATGCCTAATTTGCAACGCAAAAGGCTGCAAAGTGTGCAAAAACACCGGTTGGATCGAATTCATGGGAGCAGGAATGGTCCACGGCAATGTTTTGAAAGCCGGAGGGATCGATTCCAAAAAGTACCAAGGATGGGCGTTCGGATTCGGACTCACTCGACTCGTAATGATGAGACACGCCGTCTCAGATATTCGTCTACTCACAAATGGCGACCTTAGATTTATAAAACAATTTTAACAGCTGTGCAGCATAGCGAAACAGCTCTACCCAACTTAACCGCCCGAAGGGCAACAATATCATGTACGTTTCACTAGATTGGTTAAAAGATTTCGTAGAAATTCCAAGCAACCTGGATCCAAAAGATCTAGCGGACGAACTTACCCTAAAAACTGCTGAGACAGAGGGTGTAATGAATGATGCAGAGAAATTTGAGAATATGGTTGTCGGTCACGTGACAGAACTTCACCCACATCCAAATGCAGATAAATTAAAAATTGCGAAAACTTCAATTGGAAAAGACACACACCAAATAGTTTGTGGTGGAGCAAATTTAGTTGAAGGAATGTACGTCGCGGTTGCCCTCCCAGGATCATGGGTCAGATGGCACGGAGAAGGTGAACCGGTGAAATTAGAAAAAGCAAAAATCAGAGGAGAAGAAAGCTATGGAATGATTTGCCAAAGTGCAGAAATCGGCTTGGACAACCCAAATGAAGAACCAGAAGACATTCTCGATTTATCAGCTCAAAAACCAAAGCCAGGTACTCCAATTTCAGAACTTTTCGGAGAATCAGACACCGTAATCGAATTCGACAATAAATCTCTAACTCATAGACCAGATCTCTGGGGTCACTATGGAATCGCAAGAGAAATTGCAGCAATCAAAGGATACAAATTCAAAGAATTGAAACCAAAATTCAAAGCTCCAGAAAAAGGAGAAACAGTAGATGTAAAAATAGAAGATTATGATCTCTGCCCAAGATACTGCGGGCTCATTATCAATAATATTAAAGTAGAAGACTCACCGGATTGGTTAAAAAAGAGACTAAAAGCAACAGGACACGGAAATCACAACAACATCGTAGACGTCACAAACTATGTAATGACAGAGCTCGGACAACCAATGCACGCATTCGACAAAAGCTACATAAAAGAAGGAATAATAGTTCGAAGAGCAAAAAAAGGTGAAAAAATCACATCACTCGATGGCAAAAAAAGAGAACTCACGCAGGACATGCTCGTAATTGCAGATCACGAAAAACCTGTAGCAATAGCAGGAGTAATGGGTGGCGAAAACAGTGAAATCAACTCTGGAACAACTTCAATAATTCTAGAATCTGCAAATTTCAATGCAGCTTCGATAAGAAAGACTTCAACAAAACTCGGAGTCAGAACTGACGCCGTTCAAAGATTCGAAAAATCTCTCGATCCGTTCATGGCAGAATTAGCCCTCAAGAGAGCTGCAGAAATCATCCTCAACATCTGCCCAGGAGCAGAAATCGCTGGATCAATCACTGATGCGGAAAAATTCGACAAGAAACCGGTGAAAATCAAACTCGACACCGACAAAACTCGATCAAAAATAGGAGTAGACATCTCTGACAAAGACATCAAAAAAATACTAGAAAGTTTAGAGTTCATAGTGTCCGGTAGTTTCGAAGTCACAGTTCCAAGCTTCAGATCAACAAAAGACGTACTAATAGAAGACGATCTCATCGAAGAAGTAGCAAGAATTTTCGGATACGAAAATATCCCTGCATCACTACCGATGCTTCCAACCAAACTTCCAGAAGAGAACACCGAACGCTTCAAAAAGCACCGAACACGAGAGCTTTTCTCACACGCTCTAGGCTTCGACGAAGTATATAACTACTCGTTTTACGGCGTAAAAGACATCAAAAACTCACTCCTCTCAGAAGAAGGACACGTGAAATTACTGAACTACTTATCAGAAGATCAAACACACATGCGAACTTCGCTTATCCCAAACCTCTTAAAAAATCTACAACTCAACATAAAATATTTCGACAATTCAAAGATTTACGAAATCGGACGAACCTACAAAGAAATCGGTGAATACTTCCCTCTTGAAGAAAAATTTGTAGGGGGAGCTATTATCCAAAAAGGGAAAAGTGATGATCCATTCTACGAAGCAAAAGGAGCAGTAGAAGCATTCTTTGAAAAATTCAATATAAGAAAAATAAAGGTAGTAAAAGAGATCCAAAACTGCCCATATGGACATCCATCCAAAGCACTAACATTCCTTAGTAAAAGCGGGCAAACACTTGCCCACGTATTCACGTTACACCCACAAGTTCAAAAAAATCACGATCTAAACGGGTACTCAATCGCAATGTTCGAAATCAATTTTACTGAAGCTTTAAAACTTGACCAACCACTCAGAAGCTACAAATCATTACCAAAATTCCCAAGTATCCTACTAGACGTCTCGGTAGTTATAGACCAAACCAAAGAAATAAAAACTCTCAGAGAAGAAATCTTCAAAGCAAACAAAGAGCTAATCAAAAAAGTAGATCTCTTCGACATATATGAAGGTGAAAACGTAGAAGAAGGTAAAAAAGCCGTTGCCTTCAAAGTAACAATGCAAGCTCCAGACAGAACTCTCACTGACGAGGACATGACCAAAGCCCAGGAAAACATCTTTAAAAACCTCGAAGCATTAGGAGGCAAAATTAGAGGCAAAGCCTAAGAACTTCGAAGAGGATTTTCACTATCCGGCCTTGTATCTGGAGTATTGTCTTCGTCAAAGTCATCATTATCCACCGTTCCTCCTAAACTCTCGACCAAAGGAGTAAGAACCTCATCTCCACCGTCTTTAGCACCACCCAACAAGGAATCTCCCATTTTAAACTGTATTCGCATATCTTCAATACTATCCACGTCGCTATCGCCCACCAACTTTATCCGTACACCCATCTCATTCAACAAAGCCTTAATCGCCAAAACTTTCCCCATTTCTACAGCCCCAAGTTCAGTATCTTGACCTAAAACCGGAAGATGCATCCCAACAATTTTTTCACCCAACGACTCTTTCCCCATATTATCGTTATCATCAAAATTTTTCAACTCTTCACTAGGAATCAAAGCATCAACAATATATTGACGCATATCAATAACACTTATCAGAGTCAGATCATCGTCAACATCAGCATAAGACTCAATATAAGACCTAATTTTAGCCACAATTGCTCCTCTTTGTTCACCTTCAATACAAGATAAAGGATAAATATTACCTATAGGGTCGCCTTCCCCTTCTTCAACAGAATCGCTCGGAATATCCACATAACGAGGATCAGCCCTAAAGTTCAATCTTTCCAAAAAATCTTGCGGCTCAACCACCTCAATTGTTTCGAAAACTTGTCGTCTCAAATCAACCGGCCTCCAAGGATTATCTTTTGGTTCAACCGTATCGTTATAAGTTCTCCCAGCACGATATAATTGAATTTCAAAAGTTCCATCAGACTTAATACGCCCTCTGTTTATTCTAAGCGGATCTGCACGAAACGGCCCTTCAACAAAAGGCTTGTAAGGGATTACAGTACAATCTCTATCCTTATAAATTTCCAACAAATTCTTTGCTCTACCAGAACCGGTATAATAACGCGGCGGTTGTACATCTATGCCTTCAACCAATTTATACAACTCAGCCCCCAGTACTCCGTGCTCCTTTTCAAGAATCTCATACATACGCTGTAAAATCCGAAACGTCATTCCAACGTAGACCGGACTATTTTCATTTTTATCACCTTGTAAAGAAAATGCAACTTGCTTTCCAGCCTCAATTGCAGGCCTAAGAGCACAAACAGTCGCTGCATAACTCTGTGCATTTGCCTCAACAACAGAGCGCTTAAGCTCTCCTTGTAAATCCAAATACTTCTTGATTATTTTCTCTCCATCGTTTAGCTCCACATCTTTATCCTGGGATTTTCCTCGCACAGAATCCAACAATCCACTTTTCATTTTTTCAAGCCTTTCTGCCCATTGCTTTTCATTCTCTTCTACACTCGGATTAGTCAATCCATCATCATGTTGCTGTTTTTGAGCTTGAAATCTTATTATTCTCATAAATGCACTATCGTTTTTTTCCATTTCTTTTAGCTCCGTCTGTATTTTTTTTGCTTCCTTCCCCGCCAAACCTTTTTCTCTAGCCGGATCTATTGATAAAACAAGAAGAGGAACTAAATCTGCTATCATTAACTCAGACAATCTTTCCACTCTTCGAAGTTGATCAGGCCTAGGTTTCCATCTCACCTTTCCGGATTTCTCATCCTCGCTTTCAACACATCTCAAACCATGGGTAATCGCAACCATTCTAGATTTCCCTTCACTCAAATCGTTAATTATTTCAGAAGCGTCGTTAAAAATGTCCGATTCCAAAGGCTCCATATCCACACCCGAGGTCATATATCGACGAAATAGATCAACAAGTCTATGTCTGGTTCCCTTACGCCCATCCACAATTTCTTGAGAAATATTTTCTGTAAGCTGTTCTGAAGTAATAGGACAAACTTTGCGCTCCTTAGGTTCATAATTTTTGTCAAAAGCTCCGCACGCAACACAATCCCCTGCACAACCATGCCCAAGCTCAACCATATCAATAAGAGTTGTTCCCAGCAAATGCCTTGGCTTAACACCACCATCACCAGCTGTACTCCCATTGATTAACTCATGAGACTCTCCGCTATCTTCCTCTCCACCTAAATTTTCACTATCACCAGCCATCTCAATTTATGTTATTATAAAACAAATTCAGCCCGCAGGAGGGTAACTTTAAGCATTTTAGCGACATATGTCAACAGGATTAAACGGTCTTTCTTGACATATGACTAGTAAATGTCGATTATAGTAGCATAAATAAGCCAATTTCATGAAAAACAAGCTAAACAAAACTGATAAAAGATTAATAGAAATAATCGGAAAAAAGGACTTTAACGCAATAAAAGCACTTCCTAGTAAAGACAAAGAAGCTATTTTAAACACGGCTCCACATATGAATTTGGCTGAGCACATGCACCAGTGCTTCTGGCTTGGCAACGAAAAACACAAAACCATTTACGTTAACCCCGTTTATAGAGAAGTTAGTGGGTACTCTTTAGAGGAATGCCTTGGAAAACCATCAGACTTTTGTTTTGACGAAGAAAGTAAAAAAGCTGTCATAAAACATCACAAATTAAGAGACAAG
>JAOZTS010000044.1 GCA_029939035.1 Candidatus Altimarinota bacterium
GATGATAGTAAACTTGGGGATTTCATTGAGGATGATGAAGCTTTGAGTCCTGCTGAATCAACAAATAGACAATTATTAAAAGAAAACATACACGAAATGCTTCAGTATCTTTCACCACGTGAAAGAAAGATTATTGAAATGCGTTTTGGACTAAAGGATGGAGTTGGTCACACCTTGGAAGAGGTAGGACAAGAGTTTCATGTTACTAGAGAGCGTATTCGTCAGATTGAGGCGAAAGTATTGCAAAAACTGAAGGAACATCCAACTAGTTCAAAAATTCGTCCACATTAATATTAACCGTTCGCGCTAGCGAATTTAACCAAACTAGCTATGCCAAAGAAGACAACTAAAAAAGATAAAGTAAAAGCTGTAGTTCACGATGAGTTTTATACAAAGGATGGTAAAAAGGCTACTTTAATTACTAAAGAAGGTTTAGAAAAATTAAATATAGAGCTTGAGCATTTAAAAAATGTGAAAAGAAAGGAAGTTGCTGCTCGTATCAAAGAAGCAATTTCTTATGGAGATCTATCGGAAAATGCTGAGTACGAAGAGGCAAAGAATGAACAAGCTTTTGTAGAAGGAAGAATTCTTGAATTAGAAGAAAAAGTAAAGAATGCGAAAATTATTTCAGGGAAAAGTAAGGAAGGAAAAACTGTTCAACTTGGCACAACAGTGCATCTACAGAACGTTACTAAGAAGAAGGATGAACTAGAAATTTATACAATAGTTGGTTCTACTGAAACAGACCCTTTCAATGGTAAGATTTCTAATGAATCTCCAATTGGCAGTGTTCTTCTTGATCGACAAAAGGGAGATACAGTAAAGGCTATAATACCAGCAGGATCAGTTGAGTATAAGATAATGAAACTAGTTTAATTGTTCTTGCGGTGGCAAGTCCAGAAACTAATTGAAATCCCCGGGGATTTTTCTCGAGCGAAATTGACTTTCTACTTCTTCTTTTTGTTTGGGAGATATGGGTTTTCTTCTTTTTTAACTGTGTGGTGTTTTGCTTGTGCGTTTTCTTTTTCTTTCGGATATTTTACAGCGAGGACTTTGATGTATCTGTAAACGAAATATAAGAATAATAAAGCTGTAAGATAAAGAAGAACTCTCATTGAAAAATATGGGATGTTTTCGTATCTGAAGGCTATTAGAACTAAAAATAAAACTCCGAATAAAAGCATTCTGCTGCTGAGACTTTTGAATAATCTCTTGAATGCGAAATCAGTTTTTTTCTTTCTTTTGTAATACTGGGAAAATAGAATTGATCCCAAAATTAAGGCAACAGCTACAACAACAACAGGTATGTAATAACTGAATTCTGTTCCTGGATTTGATGTGAAAAAGTAGCTAAAAAATGACTTTATATATTCCATGATGTTTTTTTAATTTTATTAGTCTTTGTGGGCTTATTATAGTGAAAATATAGGAATATGCCAGCGGTTATTGTTATGATGAGCATTATGATTTGTGGGACTCTAATCCCAAATAATAACAGTGTGTCGTCTCCTCTCAAGAAGTGCTCGAGGAAGTTTACAAAAGCGAAGGCGGAGACTCCTATCAATCCTATAAAGCCGGCTTTTGGGAGATTAACTATCTTTTCTGTTTTGCTAACTAATATGAGCGTGATTGCGATTGCTAGGGTGTAGAGGAAAGCATAAATTTGTGTTGGGTGAATTGGGATGGTGAATTTGATCTGTGAGCTTTCGAAGTTTACCCCCCAAGGCAGAGAGGTCGGTTTTCCGTAATTAATTCCTTCAAAAAATGTTCCAATATAACCTATTGATAATCCAACCAAAATAGAGGGTACGAGGACATCAATCCATTTCCACAGGTCTTGTTCGTTTTTCTTGCAAATATGTACGAGAAAGATAACGAATGCGATCAGTGCGCCTGTGAGGCTGAGTCCCTTGTCCCAAAAGTAAAAAACTTTGATTAGAGCTTCGAAGCTGAATTCATAAAAATATGTTTTGTAGTTTAGGATTAATGCCATAATTCTCGCACCGATAAGTGACCACAAAATTATTCCCAAAGAGTGTTCAGAGATAAACTGGATCTTTAACCCATTTCTAACTGTTAGTTTTATAAATATATATGTGCCTACAATCAAAGCTGCAGCAAAAAAGATCCACAATGTGTTTATAGTAAAATATTTGGTTTGTATAAATTCTGGGTGCATATCTAAAAGTTAAGTAACACAACGATGCTTCCGAATAGGAAGATTGGTAAAAGTACAAAGCTTGCGATCACGCTTTTTCTGAAAAAATTCACTTTTAAGGAAGTGGTTGCGTGAAGTAGGAATATTATCACAAGGATGTATTTGAACAATAAACTGTCGTAAACGAAAAAGGCTTGTGGGATTTCTGTGAGTCCAAAGTCTTTTGTGGTGATGTAGAGCGAGACGATATAATATATGATATAGAATGCCAAGAGCCATCCTGTTAACGCATTTAGTTCATCCACAAATGACATCATGATGTGTTCCTCTGGTTGCTCGGCTTTGTCGCGTTCTTTCATTAATTTTTTTGCTTGTGCAAGGCTGTGGATAGCTTTTTTTCTGGCTTTCCAGATTGTTTTTAGTGAAGCTTTTACTTTTGCTTTGTATTCCGGTGCTGGCTCTTTGAAATATAATTTTATAAATTCCCAAAGTTGCCGGTTGTAGACTTTTATTTGTTCCTTTATTGCTAGGAATTGTGGGGGAGTTGTGAACCAGCTTTTGACTTTGGCTAGAATTGATCCGATGAATGCTGTGGTAACTTTCTCTTTATCTTTTTTACCGGTGTGCGATTCTTCCCAATTGTTGATTTTTGTAATTATGTCGTCAGAAATCGATTTTGGGGAAGAGGTTTTGTTTAGCTCATCCAGAAGTTTTTTGGTTCTAAGGTGTAGTTCTAGCCGTTTTTCTTGTTTGCCTGCTTCTTTGAGTGTTTTTTCTTGTTCCTGGATGTATTTGAGAAGGTCCTCAGCTGATGTGAGTATGTAGTTAACATTTTTACTTTGTTTGATTCTTAGGATTTTGTTCAGCCTCTTGTTTATTTCGGCCTTTTTCTCCATGTCGATATCTTGATCGAACGTTTGTAGAATCCCGTGAACCTCCTTTAGAATGTATTCAATTTTAGTTTTGGTGAATTGTTCTTCTTTTATTTGCTTAAGATCTTCTTTGGCTTTTTGCTCTTCTTCTTTTACAAGTTCGTCCTGTATAGCTTTAGTTCCTGTTTTTCTGGCTTCAGCGATTTCTTTTTCACTTGCGTCTTCTTTCCAAAGTGCTGAAACTGTTAATGAGTATTCTGATTTTAGTTTGGTAAAAGCTTCTTCTTTGTTTTCTGCCGGTATAGTTCCGCTTACTAGTTTGGAGTTTTTATCTATTGCTTCGAAGATGAATTTTGTGTGTTTATCGTCTACTTCTGGAGCTTCTGCTGTTTCTTTTAAATCTAATATGGAAAAGCCAAGATTGTTGAGCTCGACTCTGGCAGTTTGTTCGTCTGGAGCTTCAACAGTTCCGCTCAGTTTTTTACCCTCTGTGTTTGCTACTGTATAGGAAAATATTGGCATGTAATGATTTTAGCAAAATGAAGGAGCTAAACACAAGATCTATCGCTTTTTCTTTGCTGCAATAATTAGACCGTGGAATAATGGATGAGGTTTGTTTGGTCTTGATTTGAATTCTGGATGGAACTGGCAGCCGACCATGAATGGATGAGACTTTAGTTCAGCAATCTCTACTAGGTTTGATTTAGGATTTATTCCTGAGAAGATCATTCCGGCTTTTTCTAGTGGGGCTTTGAAGTCGTTGTTGAATTCGTATCTGTGTCTGTGTCGTTCTTGAATATTTATTTGTTTGTAGAGCTTGTGGGTTTTTGTTCCTTTTTTTATTCTGCAGTCGTATGCTCCTAGCCTGAGTGTTCCTCCTTTTGCTCTGCCTATGTGTTGGCCAGGTAGGAAATGGATAATGTAGTTTTCTTTCCCTGATTTTTGTTCTTCTTCGTCGAATTCTTCTGAGGTAATGTCTTTGTTTTTGAGAGCGTGTCGTGCAAATTCGATAGTCATGACTTGCATCCCCAAGCAAAGGCCAAGATAAGGGACTTTTTTCTCACGTGCGTATTTTGCTGCTAGGATTTTTCCTTCGGTTCCTCTGATTCCAAATCCTCCAGGAACTACTATTCCGTCAGCTTTTCTCAAATCTCTCCATGTTTTTTTGTCCTTATCTTCAAGTTTTTCTGATGAGACCCATATCAATTCAAGATCGCGTTTTTCGTGGAAGCAGGCAATCTTTAACGATTCGATTACAGAAAGATAAGCGTCGTCGAGTCCTGTATATTTTCCAACTAATGCAATTTTAAGTTTAGGTTTTTTTGCTTTAATCATTTTTACAACTTTTTTCCACTCTGTGAGATTTGGCTTGTTCTTTTTTAGCTTTAATTTTTCTGCAATTATTTCTGTAATTTTATATTTTTGTAGATTTTGTGGAACTTCATATATTGTGTCTACTGTTAATGCAGGGATTACGCATCTTTCTTCTACATCGCAAAATAATGCTATTTTCTTTAAGTGCTCTTTTCCAACAGGATAGTCTGCTCTTGGCATGACTATGTCCGGATGAATTCCCATTGATCGAAGTTCTCGTACTGAAGCTTGTGTTGGTTTTGTTTTTAATTCTTTTGAGGCCGCTAGATAGGGCAGGAGTGTCAGGTGAATAAAGAGTGTGTTTTCCGGTCCATGTTTGTATCTCATTTGTCTAATTGCTTCCAGAAATGGTTGTCCTTCTATATCTCCCACTGTTCCACCTAACTCACCAATCATTACGTCACATTCACTTTTCTTTGCCGCTGTTGTGATTTCGTCCTGAATTTGATTCGTAATATGTGGAATAATTTGAATAGTTTTTCCAAGATAAGTTCCTTTTCGTTCTTTGTCTAAAACTTTGCTATAAATCTTCCCAGTTGAAATAGAAGACATTTTACTAAGGCTTGTGTCGATGAATCTTTCATAATGTCCAAGATCGAGATCTGTCTCACCTCCATCGTCTGTTACAAATACTTCTCCATGTTGAAATGGGCTCATTGTTCCGGGGTCGACATTAAGATAGGGGTCGAGCTTTTGGGTGAAGACCTTAAGTCCGAGGGATTTTAGCAATGCCCCTATTGATGCAGTCGCGATGCCTTTGCCTAATGAGCTACAGACACCTCCCGTAACAAAGATGTATTTACACAATTTTTTGATGATTTTAAATGCCCTTTTCTTCTTCTAAATTTAAATGAAGGCATGGGAAAGTGCAAGTAGAAAATTTTCGATTATGAACCAACTATTGCATACCATTTGTAGAAGCCATACATTCCTCCGTTTCCCCAAAATTCTAAGAGTTCTTTAGATGATAGATTTCTATTCCCAGGTTTTTCTTCGTTTTCGTCGTTGTTATAGAGTGAGTTGTAGGTGTGGAATTGATCGTTTTCGTATCCGAATAGCGTGATGTAGTGTTGGAAATTATCTTGTTTGCCGAGGAGGATAATTGGTTTTTGTGCTGATAGATTTTCTTTTAAGTAGTTTAATTTTTCATGGTTTGTCAGGGGGCTTAGATTTGGAACTTCGATTGTGATTCCGTGTTCTTCGAGTTGTTTTTCTAATCCCCAAGGGAGAGTATATTTGTTTGGTAATCGCCATTGGATTTCTTTTGCGAATTGTGCTGAGTCTATTTCTTCATCTGTTATGGCTCTGACTACTGCAGCTACGTTGAATGGGCCACAATCGTTTATTGTTTGTTTGTAATTATACTCAGGTTGGTATGGAATGGTTGCGGATTCTGTAATATTTTCTGCGTTTATTGTTGGAGGAGATTCGTATACGAAAAGAAAATAACTAGAGTTTATTATTAGTATTAAACCTATTAGGATCTTTAATTTCATAGATATCCGATTTTTTTCTTAACTTCATTGAGAGTTTTTCCAGCTTGCTCTTTGGCTCTTTTGTTTCCTTCTGCAATTACTCCGTAGACGTAATCTTGTTTTGGATAGATTTCTTGGTATTTTTCTCGAGCTTCTTCGAAATGGGTCATGATTTTTTCGAGTAATGCTTTTTTTGCGTCACCATAGCCGAAATTGCCTTTGATGTATTTGTTTTCAAGCTCTTTGGCTTCCTTTTCTTCTGCAATTAGTTTGTAGAGTTTGAAAACGTTGCAGCTTTTTGGGTCTTTTGGATCTTCTACTGGTACTGAGTTTGTGACAATCCCCATTACTTGTTTTTTGAGGGTGGCGTCGTCCGCAAAGATTTCGATTGTGTTTCCGTACGATTTACTCATTTTTTGACCGTCTGTTCCTGGAACTACCGCAACTTCTTTTTTGATGAATGGTTCTGGGATTTTGAATGTTTCTCCGTAGTTGTTGTTGAATGTTGTAGCGATATCCCGAGTCATTTCAATGTGTTGTTTTTGATCTTGGCCGACTGGAACGAGATCAGGTTGGTATAAAAGTATGTCTGCAGCTTGAAGTATTGGATAATTGAAAAGCCCAACAGTTGATTCTTTTTTTCCTTTGGCTTGAGAGTCTTTCCATGCGTGTGCTCGTTCTAGAAATGGCATTTTCACCATGCAGTCTAGAATCCAACATAGTTCTGCGTGTTCTGATAGATCTGATTGTTTAAAGAAGACTGTTTTTTCTGGGTTTAGGCCGAGAGCGAGATATGAAACCGCAAGGTCATATGTTTGTTCTTTCATTTGTTGCGGATCTTTCACTGTAGTAAGTGCATGAAGATCTGCTATAAAAAGATAGGCTTCGTATTCCTTAGCCATTTCGATGTGTTGTCTCATTGCGCCGAGGTAGTTACCTAGATGTGCGCGACCGCTTGGTTGTACTCCTGATAGGATTCGTTTCATGGGATGAGGTTGTCCCTTGCGGGACGGTTATTTTGTAGTATGGCTGCCGCTTCGCGTCAGCTGGTAGTTATTGGATCGATATCTATTTTGATTCCGGGGTCTATTATATCTTCTTTTTCAAGTTTTTCTAATAGATTGTGGATTTTGTTGTCTAGAGTTTTGGATTTGATTAAGATTATGTATCTATATTTGCCTCGAAGTCGTGCAATGTATGCTGGATAAATGTTTATTTCTAGATCATCTGCGGAATTTTGCTCTCTGGCGATTTTCCAAAGGTTTCTTTCCAGTTGGTCTGCGCGATTTTTGCATTTTTGTAGTGATTTTTCCTCTACTATGATTTTTGTGAGCTTTCCGAATGGGGGATATGAGAGAAGTTTGCGTTGAGTTCGTTCAAAGTTGAAGAATTCTGTGTAATTGTTTGATTTTGCGTGGAGTAGAGCAGTGTTTTCAGGTGAATAGGTTTGGATTATTACTTTTCCTGGTTCTTTGCCTCGCCCAGCGCGTCCAGAAACTTGTGTCATTAGTTGAAAGTTTCTTTCTGTGGTACGGAAGTCAGGAATATTTAGTCCGATGTCAGAAAGTACAACACCTACGAGGTTTACTTTAGGTAGGTGCAAACCTTTGGCTATCATCTGTGTTCCGATGAGGATGTCTGCTTCGTGATTTTTGAATGCTTTGTAGATGTCGTGGAAGCCATGTTTTGTTGAAGTTGTGTCCTTGTCTGCTCTGAGTGTGCGGGCCTGTGGGAATTCTTTTTTTACCTCTGATTCTATTCTTTGTGTTCCAATACCTAGGAATTTTATGTTAATGCCCTTGCAGTTTGGGCATGTTGTCGGGGGTGGTGTGATTTTTCCGCAGTGATGGCAGATTAGAGATGGGTTTTGTAGTGTTTTAGAATGATATGTCATTGGTAGTTCACAAGAGTTGCATTCAACTTTGAATCCGCAATCTCTGCAGACTATTGATGAGGCAGAGCCTCTTCTGTTTAGGAAAAGAATGGCTTGTTGTTTGCTTTCTAAGGTTTTTATTAATTCTTCTCTTAATCTGTCTGAAAATATTGAGTAGTTTCCTTTTTGGAATTCTTCTCGGAGGTCAACAAGTTCTATTTCCGGTAGCGTTCTATTTCCTATCCTATTCTGGAGTTTGATTGTTGAATCTTTTAGTATTTCTGCTGTTTCTACTGAGGGAGTTGCGGAGCCTAGAACAATTTTTGTGTTCTTTGAGAATTGTTGAATTTTTTCTGCGACTTTGTGTGTTGTGTATCTTGGAGAATTGTCTTGTTTGTATGAGTGCTCGTGCTCTTCGTCGATTATAATTAGATCGAGAGATTGGAATGGTGCAAAGATTGCCGATCTAGAACCTATGATTAATTTGGCTTCGTTTTTCCAGATCGATTCCCATGCTCTGTATCTTTCTCCTTCTGACAGTTTACTGTTTATAACTGTAGCTGTGATTCCGGTTGATTGTTCAAAATAATTGATCATTTGTGGTGTGAGGGAAATTTCTGGGACTAAGAACAGAACTTGCTTGTTTTTCTTGATGCTTTCTTTCGCAATTCGTGAATATACTTCGGTTTTGCCAGATCCGGTTACTCCGTGTATTAAAAAATTGTTCTTTTTGCTTTTGAGTATGGTGTCGACGGCATTTTGTTGTTCCTCTGTTAATTTTAGCTTCTCCGATCTAATAATTTGATCAGCTTTTTTGGCTTTGGACCTGACTTCCTTTCTATCAAGGTTTCTTTTTGGAATGAATAGCTTCAATACTTTGAATAAAGGAGCAAAGTAGTATTTTGACATCCAATTTATAATTTCGATCTGGTTTTCGCTTAGGAGGGGAGTGGGCTCTGCGATTTTAGCCATTAGAGTTTTAAAAGAAGGCTTTTTGTCGCTGATAGTCCAAATAACCCCACTTTTCTCTTTGCCTCTCATCTTCACTTTCACGGCTTGTCCGATCTTAGCTTCATTTGGGACTTCGTAGGTTAAAGTGTCTTTCTCTCCTACTTTTTGTTGGAATAGAATTTCTCCGT
>JAOZTS010000045.1 GCA_029939035.1 Candidatus Altimarinota bacterium
GTTAAAAATAGTATTAAACTTTGTATTGCCGGGTGTGTATGATTTTGCTAGAATATCTGCGTGTAGACATTGGCTTTAATAAAGTTTAAATATAGAGATTAGAAATACGAGCGAGAAGTACACAAAAATCCGCTTAAACTCTGTAGGCACAGAAGTGTCTACACAACACGAATCTGATTCTCTCAAACGAATTAGCCGAGTGCCTGCAGAGTTTAGATGGATTTTTTTTTGACAACAAGGAGGGTTGAATGCTGGAGCCTGCCATCCGAGTTATAGCTTTGAGGGCAGAGACAGCATTTAACCAAGGAACCTATGGCTGACAAAAAAGCCAAGGCAAAGAAAGAAGCCTCTCCTGACAGTAAAGGAAACGTGGTTTATACCATGTGTTTCCGACACTGGAAAACAGGAAAAATCGTCCGCCGTTCGGATGGACGACCTTTCCGGTTTGAAACTTAAAGTTTCAATCTGATGCAGGGACTATTTTTTTACCGTTTAGAGCAATTATAGTTGGTCTAAACTATGGATGAAAAATAATCACACAGAGTCCTATTAATTTATTAATAGGGCTTTTGTGTATACACCAATGATTGCCTTTTTGTCAAGTGGTCGTATTATTATACGCGAAAATCCACACCATTTCAACAATAGCAACAAAAAATAGCACGTGCTTTCATGAGGAATGAGTTAAGGAAATTCGTGTACATAATATATAAATATAATATGTGAGCAACACTTTAGTGTTGCGTGGTTGGTGGTATTGTGGACTATTTATGACCAAATACGGCATTCCAACATCCTTTCTGCAAAGCCGTAATTACTCTGCGTGCTCTTATTATTTCTATGCCATTTCCCCTTTTAAACCTTTGATGTTATTTAACTGGCACTATTTTTCAAGGAGATACTGGTTCTTGTAGAAAAACGACTACCACATATTTGCCTGCAAGTGTTAAACTGTTGCAAGATCAGATATTGAAGCATCCATTGGGATGACTCAAGTGTTTAAAATTTAACCTCTATTCCTATGAAAGTAATCAAGTCACTATTTTTCGGTTCTTTGTTGTTATTTTCAGTTTTTTCTTATTCTGCAAGTGCAGAGAGTGTTATTCCATATTGTACAGAAGTTGAAAATTCTGTTTGCGTATCTCCTCATGACGATCTTGTTGATTTCTTGAATAACTTGGATGGTAGCTATTATTACGAACCTTCGTTTTATAACCCAAACAACGGTTATATAGTTTTTGAGGATGCATACTTTGAGTATTACATCCCTGACTATTTGGTTGAATGGATTTTAATAGACCTGGATTATGGGACTTATTTTGGCAAATCAGATTGGGAAAAAATTGATACAGATTTTAATAAAGTGCCAGATGATATTGATGATTTAGTTGATTTAGTTGTTGATGTTAGGAATTACTATTTTGGTGATAGTTCACAGTATAAATTCGATAGGTGGGAAGATAAAATCCCAATAGTTTTTGATTATGTTTTGCTTGATAGTTTATATGATGATGGGAATTGTGCGTTTGGATTCTTTAATGGTCAAATTCATATTGATCCAACAGGAGTTTTAGACGATGACATGGAGGTTCTTGAATATTGCGGAGGCAATAGGGATAAGTCTGACGTTAAATCAACAATAGCTCATGAAGTTTTTCATGCAATCCAGTATGTATATTTGGGTGAAGATTTGTGGGCTCCTTATCAGCAGGATAATTTTATTGAAGGTACTGCAGTTATGATGCAAAGGAATGTTTCTTCTTCTGATCAATATTTGGATTATTTATCGGTATCTCCTTATTTATATCCAAATGAATCAATTTTTGGTCCTACCGAGTCTCGGGATATAACTAGTTATGGATCTTTTGTTTGGTATAATTTTCTTGAGAGAAATTATGGAAAAGATATTGTAGAAAAATTATTTGAAGGATATCAAAGTATATCAGGTTATGACTCTGTTTATAGAAGTTTTTTGGCAGTTGCCGATGCATTAGAAAAAGATGGTAGTAGTATTGAGGAGGCATATTTGGAGTTTGTTACATGGAATTTTGATAAGGACAAATATACATATGGAAGTTCGATGAGGGATGTTTACATTACTAATACTCATAAGAGCTATCCAACTAATGAAATTGTTGTTGACGATTTTGATGAGGCTCCTGCTCTATTTGGCTCTAGTTATATTGAATTTAGCATGGGTGATGGGACAAATAACTTAGTAGTTGAGTTTGTTGCTAATTTAGATGCGGATATGTATGTATCATTTTTGTCGGTGAATGATGATGAAGTTGATTATGATAAGACTGTTGAATACTTTGTTGAAAGAGGAACTGTTGAAACTTTCACAGTTCCAGGTTATGGCAATGACGTTGCTGTTATGATTGTTAGCGTCTTGGATGTTGATGCTGAAAGTTTAGAGACGGCTAATGTGTTTGCTGACTATATTTATCCGTTCATTTATTCTGCAGATAGAGTTTCTGTTGTTGCTGAAACTATTGAATCAGAAGTGTCTTTAGACGAGGTAGATTTGGATGATTACTTTATTTTCACTATTGATAAGTATTGGGAATATTCTGGGACAACGGAGTACTCTTCCGGAGAATTAGAAAATATTGATTTAAGGGTAGAAACTAATGAGTGTACTTTGGTTAATGGTTGTGTCACTTATCACAGCGTTGGAAGTATGGAGGATATTAGTTATAAAATGTCAGGTAATGATGTTATAGCATTTGAAGTTAGAGGAGAGGGGATTTCTTCTTTGCCTGTTATGTCGGTTGATGGAGTTTCTGGTCTTCTTAATGAAGAAAATGATGCAGTGTTTGGTTTTAGTGGAGATTATTATGTTCAAACAACTTATAGTTGTTCTCTAAGTCTGGATGCAGGATATAATTTCAACTTTTCTGAGAAGAACGCATTGATTGAGAATTGTATCTATTCATTAATTGATGATACTGGTTGGGAAACAAAAATTGATGAAACAAAGTACTATGTGGAAAATGTTGGACTAGTTGCGGCTGAAAGTGAGGTTACTGATCAAGCTGGTATTTATTATACAGAGGAATATCAACTAGTAGACACGAATGTGGTTCAAATTATTAATGAAGAGGAGAATGTGTTTTCAGATTTGACAGTGAGTCATATTAATTATGATGCGATTATGTATTTAAAGAGCGAGGGTGTAATTAGTGGTTATCCTGATGGGACTTTTAAGCCCGCGAATGATGTTAATAGAGCTGAGTTATTAAAAATATTAGTTGAAGGAAAGGGTATTTCACCGTCTTTGGAAGAATATAATAATTGTTTTCCTGATGTTAATGATGACTGGTTTGTCCCATATGTTTGTTATGCAAAAGAGGAAGGATGGATTGATGGTTATCCTGATGGGACTTTTAAACCTGGACAGACTGTTAATAAGGCTGAAGCTTTAAAGATGTTGTTAAATTCACAAAATATTGATGTTCCAGCCAGTCTTGAGGATAAGCCTTTTGATGATGTAAATATTTCTGATTGGTT
Source organism: Candidatus Altimarinota bacterium (assembly GCA_029939035.1). Taxonomy (GTDB): domain Bacteria; phylum Patescibacteriota; class Gracilibacteria; order UBA1369; family LOWO2-01-FULL-3; genus JAACEU01. The sequence goes on from JAOZTS010000045.1 coordinate 3,514, forward strand.
TGCACCATTTGTTGCAAAAGCAAAAGAAATGAATATTCTGGAGGAAACAGGTTCTAACTTAAATCCTGGAGACTTAATGAAGAGAGCTGGAATTTGCGAAAATCTATATAGATTGTTAATTCAGTAGTCTCTAAACCATTTCCCCTTTCAACACCCATGGGACTTTTCCGGTGATGCGAACTTGAACTATTTTGCCGAGGAGTGGTTTTTTGGCTTGGAATTGGACGGTTTTGAAGTTTTCGCAACGGCCGGTGCAGAGGTCGTCGGATTGGTCTTCGACGAGGACGTTCACTGTTTTGCCGATGAATCTTTCTAATGCATCTTTGGAATGGACTTTTAGGAGTTCGTTTAGTTTGTCCCATCGCTCTCTCTTTGTTTCTGTAGGAATATCGTCTTTCATGAAGCGGTTGGCGGTTGTGCCTTTGCGATCTGAGTATTGGGCGATGTAGGCGTGTTCGAAGCCGAGGGATTTGAAGCGGTCGTATGTGTTTTGGTATTCTTCTTCTGTTTCTCCGCAGAATCCTACGATTATGTCTGTGGAAATTGATATTTCTGGGATGCGGTCGCGTAGTTTTTTGACGACCTCTTCGAATTTTTCGATTGTGTAGGGGCGGTTCATTCTTTTGAGGACGTCGTTATCGCCTGCTTGGAGCGGGAGATGTAGATATGGCATTTGTGTACGGAGGGAGGCCATTGCATCTATGAGTTGATCGCTCATGTCTTTTGGGTGGGGAGATGTGAATCTGACCCTTTGTAGAGCTTCCAATTTGTCTAATTCTTCTAGTAAGTGGACGAAAGGTTCACTCTCTAAGTTTTCAAATGTTTTGTGCTCTTTGTCGTAGTTGCTGAGTCCGTATGAATTTACTGTTTGCCCGATGAGTGTGATTTCCAGGCATCCATTTTCTACTAATTTTTTAGCCTCTTCGAGAATGTCTTCTAGTTTTCGTGATTTTTCCCGACCTCTTGCGTATGGGACGATGCAGTATGTGCAAAATTTGTCGCAGCCGTTTGAGATTGGCAATAAAGCCTGGGTTTTTGAGTTGTGAGATGAATGAGTTGCGTCGATTTTCAGGTAATCTTCCAAACTTTCTTCCTCAATGTCTTCTATTTCCATTTCTGGACTGATTTCTCTCAGCAGTTCTGCGAGTTTTGGTAATTCCTCTGTCCTTAGTGCAACATCTAATTCTTTTACTCGTGGAAAAAGTGGGTCTCTCTTTTCTGAATACCTCGAACTGGACTCCCTGACCATACAGCCGGTTATTATTACTATTGGATCCTTTTTCAACCGTCTTATCTCTCTCATTTTCCCAAGAACTTTGTCCTCTGCTTTTTGCTTAATGCTACAGGTATTTAGCAAAATTATATCCGCATCCTGGATGTCATTAGTTTTGTCGAAACCCAAAGCTTCCATGTACGTCTCCATTCTCTCCGAATCGGAGTAGTTCATTTGGCACCCGTATGTGAGAATTTGGTATTTTGGCATTTATGTCGTTTAAACGGCTTGCGTATGATACTCGAAGGGGTCTTTCTTTTTCAATAGAGTTTTTGCCGAGTTGTCGCCAAGGGCAATACATGGTATAATACCATAATAGAATTAAACAAAAATCATGCAAGAAAACGATACATTTAAGATTGAGCACAAAAAATCTGAGCCTCAAAAACAGGAGCAGCCACAGACTCCAAAAGAACAGCCTAAACAGGAAGTTAAAGCGCCTGCTGATGTTGCGAAAAAGGCTCCAATAGGCATAAAAATCATGGCTTCACTACTATTATTAGCTGGATTATGGATTGGTTTCATTATTTTCACATTTATTGTAAATCCATTTCTGACTATGAGTCTGCCTGTAATTATTGTGATGGCTATTGGAGCAGTAATATTTTGGTTTACCGAGAGAACTGCTATGGGCTTGTTCAAATTAAAGCCAAATAGTATTAGGAATTATTATATTGCTATCGCTTTGTACGCACTTTATGCAACTGATCTTCCAGGTCTTTTAGTTTTGACAATGATGGGTATAGACCCTGGCTATCTCCTTTATGAAATAAAAGTAAGCCTTACTGCTTCGCTTATTCTATTTTTAATACTCGCACTGCCGTTCTTTTTGGCATCGAGAAACCACAAGGATTTGTACAAAAAAACCTAGGACTTTAGTTTGCTCTCAATGTATTTGTTTAGACTGAGCTGGTTTGCTTTTGCTTCATAGTAGAGTTTTTTGTGGAGATCAGGAGTTGTGCGGAGGATGATTTTGCCTTTGAAGCTATCTGAAGATTTTGTGTCTGGTGGAGGAATTGGGCGACCGTCTTTTAATCTTAAATCAATTTCTGTTTCAATTGTAAAGAGTACTCCTTCATGCAAGTCTTCCAAATCGTCTCCATATACTGTTGCTCCAGGGAATTTTGGTATTTTAGCTTCATAACCTTCTTCTTCGCCGTCTCCTATGTACATTACTGAGTACATGTACTGCTTAGCTTTTTTACTAATCTTTTTACGTGACATTTTTTTACTTTTTTATTATGTACTGGAATGTTTACTCTACCGTGCACATCATTTATGTATATGTAGTGACTCCCTCTGATTCTCAGAATTTTATATCCAAAATCATTTAGAATCGTGTGAATTTCGCCGAATGACGTTTCTGTCGGATTATTTAATAATTTTAAGAATCTCTTCTCTTTCTTTGTCATAATAATGATATCATTTTTGATAGCACTTTTCAATATAAAAATGCTGTACGGAGAATAATAAAGAAGCCTTATTAAAATTTCTTAAAATATTTCTAAAGTTGTTGAAAAAGGCGTGCTCGTATGTATGGTGTCCTCGGCGGGAATTGAACCTGCATCTAAGGTTTAGGAAACCTTCGTTCTATCCATTGAACTACGAGGACATTTTAAGTTAAGGGTGTGGGTTTAGACCTTTTTAAGGAGCATGGTCAATCTTTTGTCGTCTGGAAGCTCTGAACGAGATTTTATTACGTAGCTTTCCTCAGCTGCTGGAGTCTCCAGTCCAAGCTCTTTCATTGTATCTCCCAATTTTCCTTCTCCCATTGGCATAACTACTCTTGGCTCGATTGCTTCAATAATTTCCATTGGCTTTTTCCCAGTCAAATTGCTTTTTTCTCCTAAATCGATCATCAAAACGTCTACATCTCCGATTGATTTCACCATATCGCTTGTTAGTACGTGCCCAACTGCTCCAAGATGGCAGATTTTTATTCCGTCCATATCAAAATAATATATGATCGTTTCGTCTCCGACTCCTCCTTCTTCCTCTTCTTTTGACTTACTTTTAGTCCAAGCTTGGTATGCTGTGATTGAAACTCCTTGAATCTCATATTCTCCTGGCCAATCCACAACTTTGTCTGCATCTTTTATTTCTGCAGTCTCTTCTAAGCTCGATAAAACTACATTTCCTTTAACATTTCCTGCTTGTTTGTCAGGATTTAGTAAAAATTTTGTCCCCTTCCCCTTCAATGTAAAACATGTGTTTCCGTGCCATTTGATTTCCATAATTTCTTTTAGGTTATTTTTTGAATTTACCGCTGAAATTGTACAAAGCTGCGATGACTACTCCGAATATGAATCCATCTATTAGTGCAAATAGGAATCCGAGGCAGCTTGAGCACCATGTTCCTTCTCCGTAGAATGGGTACAGATCCTCGAATAGTTCCTTCATTTTTACTCCGCTTGCAGTTCCGAAAATTGATTCTGAAATTGCCGGGTAGAAATGGATCAATACCATCATTAGAAAGAAAAATATTGCCATTCCGAGCCCGAGAGCTAGTGGTTTGAGTTTCATAATTCTAAGGTTAAATTACCGCCTGGAAGCATACTAAAATTGTTGCGTATAATCAATGTAATTGCTAGTATCCGAGTTGTCCGCGGCGATGGCCGTGGCGAAATATTTAACCTTGTTCCAATGGCAAAAATTACAAAAATACATGCTCGAGAAGTACTAGATTCTAGGGGAAATCCTACTGTCGAGGTCGAATTGACGACTGATAATGCGTTTGGTAAAGCAATTGTTCCGAGTGGGGCTTCAACGGGCGTCCATGAAGCGGTTGAGCTGAGAGATGGTGATAAGTCGAGGTATTTGGGGAAAGGAGTGCTACAGGCGGTTGCGAATGTTAAGGGAGAACTGGCTGATGCTGTGATTGGGATGGAAAGTGACGATCAGAAAGCTCTGGATCTCAAAATGATCGAGCTGGATGGGACAGAAAATAAAGGTCGGCTGGGTGCGAATGCAATTCTTGGGATTTCTATGGCGGCGGCGCATGCGAGTGCGGCTGAACAGGGTGTGATGTTGTTTGAATATATGAATCCTGAGGCTGTGACTTTGCCTTTGCCGATGATGAATGTGATGAATGGTGGGAAACATGCTGATAGTGGGTTGGATGTGCAGGAGTTTATGATTGTACCGGTTGGTGGAGAGAATTTCCGTGAAGCTTTACGAATGGGAGCTGAAACTTTTCATGCCCTTAAAAAAATACTGAAAGACGATGGGTTGTCGACTGCTGTTGGTGATGAAGGAGGATTTGCTCCGAATTTGCCAAACAATGAAGCGGCTCTGGAGTATGTGGTAAAGGCTATTGAGAAGGCTGGGTACAAACCTTGGAACGAGATTATGATTGCTTTGGATCCTGCTGCGAGTGAGTTTTATGACAAAGATAAAGGAGTTTATAACATCAAAGTTGATGGAAAGCCTGAAGAGTTGTCGAGTGGAGATTTGGTTGGATATTGGGATATTTTATTACGAAGATTCCCTATTATTTCTATTGAAGATGGTCACGCTGAGGATGACTGGGAGGGATTTGCTGCAATGTTAAAGAGTTCGGAAGGGAAAATCCAGATTATGGGAGACGACCTTCTTGTTACAAATATGAAACGATTACAGAAAGGTCTTGATGAAAAAGCTTGTAATTCGATTCTGATAAAGATGAATCAGATCGGTACTTTGACTGAGACTGTTGGTGCTATTAATATGGCCCAAGAG
>JAOZTS010000130.1 GCA_029939035.1 Candidatus Altimarinota bacterium
AATCAACCATTGCCATTAGAGTGGTTGGGACGTGGACGTAGGGGATACCTCGCATGTATATTGATGCGACAAACCCTGCAATATCTCCCACGACTCCACCTCCGAGTCCAATTACGGCATCTTGCCTGTCGAAACCAAGTTTCACCATTTCCTCGCCTAGTTTTTCCGCTGTTGCCATTGTTTTTGACTGTTCTCCTTTTTTGAAAGTGATTATTTCACTTTTTATCTTTTTTCTCTTCAGAGCGTTCTGAAGTTTCTTTGCAAACAGTTTTGCAACAATAGTATCAGTGATTATTGCGTATTTTTTTCCAACTTTCATTTTTTCTAGAATCTCTGGAATACGCTTTGATATCCCGCTTTCAACATAAACTTTATGGGATTTTACTAATTTCTCTTTTAGGCGAAGTCTAATGATGGGCATAGGTATGTGAGGTTAGAATGATTTACCAACTGCATCTGCAATCGGTTTTATATTTTCAAGTAGTTGAGAGAATTCTTCAGGTCTCATTTGTTGTTGAGCGTCTGACATCGCTACTTCCGGATTGGCATGTACTTCTATGATAACGCCATCTGTTCCACACGCAATAGCAGCTTTTGTCATTGGCTCAATCAGTGATTTTTTACCGGTTGCATGACTTGGATCTACGATGATTGGGAGATGAGTCAGCTCGTGTACTAGTGGTACAGTCGCCAATGCCAGAGTGTTTCTGGTTTCCTTTTCGAATGTTCGAATTCCTCTTTCACAGAGCATTACTTCTGGGTTTCCGTGTGACAAGATGTATTCAGCTGCCATTAACATTTCTTCGATTGTTGCTGAAAGTCCACGTTTTAATAGAACTGGTTTGCTTGTGCCTCCAAGTTCTTTTAGAAGTTCGAAGTTTTGCATGTTTCTAGCTCCTACCTGAAATATGTCAGCTTTTTGTTCTACAATTTCAACGTCTCTAACATCCAGGATTTCGGTAATTATAGCCATTCCGTGTTTGTCTGCGGAGTTTCTCAGGATTTCTAGACCTTCTTTTCCGAGTCCCTGGAAAGAGTATGGCCCTGTTCGTGGTTTGAACGCGCCTCCTCTCATAATTTTTACTCCCATAGCTGAGAGTTTTGAAGCGACTTCGTCCATGAGCTCTTGTGACTCTACTGCACAAGGTCCAGCCATTATTGTTAGTTCATCTTTGGCTCCTATTCGTACGCCATTTACTTCTATAATAGTTGGTTCGCTTTTTACTTCCTTGCTAACGAGTTTGTATGGTTTAACCACACGCATGACTTTTTCAACTCCTTTTAGAGATTCTAAATGTCCAATGTTTAGATCTCTTTCTTCGCCAATTACAGCGATTACAGTCCGTTCTACACCGTATAGTGGAACTGGTTTTAGCCCTTTTTCTTCAAGCTCTTGAATTACGTGAGCGGCTTGGTTCTGAGGAGCCCTAGATTTCATTACGATTATCATTTTTGATGGTGTTAAATTTTTGAAATTAATTTTATCTGTTGCGATAGGCCAAAGGCTTCTGCGCTAGTGATTTAAAGCTTGCCATTTTTGTGTCTGATTTGTCCATGATTTTTTGGTTATAAAATAAAATACCTCTTGCGTGAATTGCATGAGGTCGTGGACTTATAGTTCAACAAGGCCTCATGCTATGCAAAATATGCATAGAAAAAATCCCAACTAAAGAAGTTGTTTTCTTTGCGAACTAGTTGTTGAGACTTTTTAATCATGTGATCTTGTGATTGCTGTTGAATCTTATTTGTGTAGAATAAAAAAGTCAATTAATTTTATGATTATGATTATAGATACGCATGCACATTTGATGTTCGACAAGTTTAAAGGGGAAGTAGATCAGGTTATAGAAAGAGCTAAGACTGCAGGAGTTGAGAAAATAATAAATATTGGATGTACGAAAAGTGATGCGATTCGATCTCACGAAATGTCTTTGGAATATGAAGAGCTATATGCAACATTGGGTTTGCATCCACATGATGCTTTGGATATAAGTGAGGAATTGATGGAGAAATGGGAAAAAATGGTGGATGAGAATAAAAAAATAGTTGCAATAGGGGAGTGTGGATTGGACTATGTGAAATCAGATGTTCCCAAAGAGGATCAAAAAAAAGCTTTTAGAATGCAATTGAAATTGGCAACGAAGGTTGGGCTTCCTGTAATTATTCACAATAGGGAAGCTGATGAGGATACGATGGAAGTTTTGGAAGAGTTTGATGTGAATGCGGTCTTTCATTGCTATAGCAGCAATATCGAATATGCCAGAAAGCTTTGGTACAAAGGGTATTTCACTTCTTTTACAGGAGTTGTTACATATCCAAATACTGAGGATTTAA
>JAOZTS010000046.1 GCA_029939035.1 Candidatus Altimarinota bacterium
TCACTCCCCTCACCGGGGTGCTTTTCACCTTTCCCTCACGGTACTTGTTCACTATTGATCTCCAAATCTATTTAGCCTTGGAAGGTGGTCCTCCCAGATTCAAACCGGATTACACGTGTCCGATCCTACTCAGGAACACTCTAGAACGTTACCCTATTTTCGTCGACGGGACTATTACCCTCTATGGTCGCTCTTTCCAGAGACGTTTGACTAATAAAAATATTGTTCATGTTGAGGTCCTACAACCCCATACGCCTTGGCGTATGGTTTGGGCTACTCCCTTTTCGCTCGCCACTACTAAGGGAATCTCTATTGATTTATGTTCCCTAGCTACTAAGATGTTTCAATTCGCTAGGTGTCCTTGATATGCCTATTTATTCAGCATACCATATATGAGCATAACCTCATATGGGTTTCCCCATTGGGAAATCTCCGGGTCAAAGTTTGCTTAGCAACTCACCGAAGCTTATCGCAGCTAGCTACGTCCTTCATCGGAATTTGGAGTCGAGGCATCCACATTTATGCTTTTAAGTAACTTATTCATATTAAGAGAACCAATTACTTTAACTAGTAATTGGTATAAAAAATTGCAATAAAAAATTAATTAAATTAATTCTGATTTTCAAGGAACAAAAAAGGGTGTGCCTTTTGCACACCCTTAAAGCTTAGAAATTTTGGAAAGTTCTATGTTTCCGGCCTTAAGGGTACGCAATAGTTTTTTCGCATAAAAGAAGGAAAATGATTTAACTTACTTACTAAAATGCTTCATGATTATATTGATCCGAATTCCTAAAGTCAACACGTTTTTTTAGCATAATTTAAGCTCCAAAAAATGGGCCTAAAACTGTTTTGAAAATTGTTTGTATAGTCCCTAACGCATACATAAGGGACAAAATAAACACCAACATCGCAAAGATTATGATAAACATGTTGGTTCCACCCATACCAAAGATTCTTTCAGCAAAACCAATATCACCAGTAAATTCCTTCACAGCTCTTCTATACTTCAGCATCAAATACGCTATTGGCCAGCTAATTATTACTATCATCCATTTATCCATAGAATTACATTAAGCTGATGCTTGATTTGGATTATATCTTGATGAACTCCTTACTGTTGCAACTTTTTTGTATGTCGTTACTCTTCGTCCTGTTTTTTTCATCCACCTTCTTGACCCATACTCCCAATGCCACGGCTCAACTGGATAGTTAGCCATGCCTGCCAACGGCATAATCTTTTTTAAATATATTTGATTTTTATGCCATTTTCCACCCTCCCACTTCTTAGTTCTTTCATTATATACCATCGCAACTACATCTATTGCTGCCCCGGCTCCATGCCATGATTTTCCCCATCCAGCTACCTTTTTATTTCCAGTTTTGCTTGGATTATACCTTCTCTGTCGCGCAAATGACCGATAAGAATCTATCACTCTAAATCTAACCTTAGGTCCTGGAGGATTCATATATTTACCAGATTCTCCAAGTTGTCTAGCACGATAGAATGCATCCATTGCACCCTTTCTCAATATAACCCTGTTTTCAAAACTATCACTACACGCTACAAACCGATCTCTCGAATTAATTTTTTCTCCAGTATCAACAAATTTTGCAGATTGTACTTGTTTCCATTTTTTATTAGTCCAATTAAAGAATTTAGATTTAGGTCCCTTAACAGCAAAAAGTGGATCAACAGGAGCAATATATCTTTCCCTCAATCCCCCACCAGTATCAATATTCATTCTTCCTCTCAAGCTATAATAAGGGTCGTGCAAATTAATAATTTTCCTATTACCTACAGATCTTTTAAATTTAGCCAAAGTTCTCACACCATGATTATCTGTAAACACAGGTTCTAACCTCCTAGTTTTCTTGTTTGTTCTCCACCCCGAAAACGTAATCCAATGCCTATTGGTTGCTTTGACTACTTTTGCAATTCTCGTACCATCTTTATACGCTGCAGTACTCGCCAATTGAGGTGACACCGTTGCCACATATATTGCAGTACCTATAGGTATTTTTTTTGAGTTAAAAGCTTCTCCTGGTTTTGCAAAATCACTTATCTTTAAATTATTCACCAATTTTCCCCTATACTCAGATGTCGACATTTTAAACAAGCCGTCATACCTCAAACTTTTCCATTTTGATTTATTTCCAGTAATCAAACTTTTAACCTTTGCTGCTACCATTATAGCCATTCCTTCACATTGTCCAGGAACAGCATGTTTTCCGATACCATAAAGCTTTCTGTGCTCATCCAATATCATTTTTGATAGAGCATCATCTATAACTGGTGCATCTTTTGGCCTATCAGCATAGTGCGATAAACCTGGACCTCTAGAAGCGTATATAATTTTCTTTTTAATAGGTTTAGCCTTCAAATATTTAGTTCCACTATCAACACTTATCCTTCCTCTAACCAAAGCATAAGGATCAATAATATTGTAAACTCGTCTATTTCCCCATTTTTTCAATCCAGCCAAATCCGATATTCCCCCAGCCTTTTTTTCATTATGAACAAATTTTGCTCTGCCATTTTCTTTACCGATATATTTTACCCAATGTCTTTTTCCTGCATAACATGGAGCCCTCTCTGTTTTTTTATGACCTTTCATATAATCCAATAACTCAGGCTTTGTAATATCCATAAATATCAAAGCTCCGACTGGAATGTTTCCGGAATTTAACGGATCTCCATGATCTGCAAAATTCGAATCCTTTAGATCTCTAAGATGTATTCCTCTATGTTTCGAAGTTGCCTCCTTAAACAAGGGATGATTCCTCACCCAGGTTAAATCAAATTTCTTTCCCGTCATCCTCTCTAACAACATTTCACTTAATTTACTCACATATCCTTCACACTCACCTGGAGTAACATATCCAGCTTTATTTTTGGCATGAAGCTTTCTGTTTTCCTCAATAATCATTTTCATCAATATCTTGTCCACCTTTGCTGCATCTGCAGGCCTCTTTTTAGTATGAATATTTGGAGACAATGTAGCAAGACTTCCATGATCATCAGTAATAGTCGCTGTTATACCTCCACGACTAGTTACATCCTCTGATTTCCAAGATTGTTCATGTTTATCTCTAAGTGCTATTTCTTCTTTATATTTAGTCAACATTTGTTTTTCTGGGAGTTCACTTTTTGTGAGAATTCTCAATTTATCTCCTGTGTTTGAATAAGCATAATATCCATTAGTATCAATAAACCCGACTCGTCCCTTATGCTTTCCATGTTGGACAACCCCTCGCTTTGCAAGAATATATTTCCCTCCTCTATCAATAATAATATCTGTAATACTAGGATCAATAATAATATCTCCCAATCCCACATAATCCTCATGTGATCGATTCTTCGCATCATTTCCCATTTTTGCATAATCCAATGTATACCATTTTCCATCATATGCTGACGTATACGCTTTCAGTCTTCTTTGAGTTTCTATCTTCACATTTTCTACTTGATCCTTGTCTTTCTCGACACCAGTTTTTACTTTAAGCAATCGAGTATTGTATCTTACATCTGTGATAGATGAAGTTCGAAGCTTTTTCACATCAGCTGCAGCAATGCTTGCAGTTATTTTTTTCACTCTGTCCAAATACTTTTTGTGCAATAATCCTGCAGGATTATCTTTTTGAACTTTTTCATATTTCTCTATAGTCATTTCCCCATACCCCCCCCTAGCTGCATATCTATCCATAAAGGGACTAAATGTATGTACTGGAGCTGAACTTGCCCCCATAAACATTCCAACAAAAGGATTTACTAATCCACCATGACTCATACGAGTCGCGTAGACTTTCACCTTCCCATCTTTGCTTTCCCATTTACCAGAAGTTTTTGTTGATAAATCCTGTTGATTAAGAGCTTTTTTCGTTAAGCCCAATTTACTAATAATTTTTTTCGCAACCGACTCTGTCCTCGTCCCTGGTATAAACACTACATTCACTCTACCTCCCCTTTCGGCCAAATCAACTATCGGTTTATGTGACCAATAAGTAGAATCCAGACAAGTAGCTCCAGTCACACCAGGTTGTGAAACTGCATGGTGAATCCCCTGGCCACCCATACTATGCCCAATTACATGGACATTGTTTATAGACTTACCAGTATTCTTACCGTTAATTGTTCTCAAAATAACCTCTATAGCAGTCTCTATTTTCTTACTCTGCGGATTCAAAATCTTCTCCTTCATATATGCATATTTTTGTTTATACCCATACCTTGATGTAACTTTTCCCTCTAAAATAACAAGAGCTCTTCTTTTTCCTTTCTTTCCTGCAGCAATCCACTTTCCCCTTAGATCGTCCCTTTTCAATGCCAAGTCTATTCCAGATGCCCCTCCTGGAAAATACATATCCACTCCCCCATCACATCCTTTTGGAATTAAGACTAACATTCTATATCCCCCTAATGATTGTGGAAGATTTATAATTTTTTCATATAAAATCTCCTTCCCTTTCTCCGCTGCCTTTGGCAAAAGAGATACGGCCGTAGTATCAAGACCCTTTCTTTTCTTAAGCAATAACGCTTTTGCTGCGGCCGCTTTCGCCGCTGCGGCTTTCTTTGCTGATAATTTTTGCGCAGGACTTAATGGAGCCGCAGGTTTTCGCAAAACTGGTTTTGGGCGTTTTGCTACCTTAGGTACTCTTTTTGGGGTTTTCTTCAGATCCGCCATTTTTTGGTTTTATTAATCTAACAATTATACCAAAAAAACGCCTTTCTATCAAGGGTAGAAGCCGATAAATGGTGGGCGATCGTGGACTTGAACCACGGACCTCGTCGTTATCAGCGACGCGCTCTAACCACCTGAGCTAATCGCCCACAATTTGCACGAACAAAATTACTTCAAACTTTCCTTTCAGTCAATATTAATAAAAAAGAGCCGAGGACTTTCGCCCTCAGCTCTGCTAAAAACTCTATAAAATTATCCTTGCATCAAAACCATAAAGAATCTGTATACAATCTCAGAAGCGTCTCCTCTAGAAAGCTCAGCTCCAGGATTGAAATTTCCATCTTCTAAATCAACCAAATCATTATCAACAGCAAACGTAACATATGGTAAATACCAACTATCCGAAGAAACGTCAGATGGAATATCGTCATCAGACAAAGTTCCAACATCATCCATATCTAAATCAGCACTTTCGAATAACATCTTCAAGAACTCTACCTTGTTAACAGTCTTGGACAATTTGATATTTCCATCAGGGTATCCAACTAAGATTTCCTCATCTACCGCATATTTAAGGTATTTAGCATACCAACTCTTAGCTGATGCATCTGGGAATTTAAATTCAAACCCTTCCAAATCAGCTGACTCAACACCTTCAATTTCAAGTCCTTCAAGAATAATCTTGATAGCCTCAGCTCTATTCACCTTGTTTTCAGCCTTGAAACTACCATCTTCATATCCATCCAAAACTTCATTTTGAGCCAAATACTGAATAGCTACAAAATTATGATGATCCTTTTTTAAATCTGAAAACTTAGAATCTTCATGAATATATTCCTTCAATGTATGACCTAACTTTTGTTTAATTTCTGAAGCTTGAACATACTGAGCAACATCACTTTTTGGAGACCAATCGTCATCTTTACCATGTTGTTCCTCATTTTGTTCCATTTTTTGAGATTGAGTACTAACTGTAATCTCATCAAGTCCTTGTATCAAATAAATTTGGTTCAAAACTGCAGTATCAACAGCAAGTTGATCACCATCTACAACCAATAATTCATCCATCAATTTATCAATATCATATTGAACCTCAACATCTAATTCTACACCATCTACATCAACTCCAGAATTCACACCATCAAGGTATTCACCCACTGGGAGATATACAGAAACCGAAGGATCAAATACCATTGAGAATGGAGTGTCTTTACAAGTCTTTATTGGACTAATAGCATCATATGCTTCACCCTTATCTGAAAGATAATAATCAACAACTACAACTTTGTAAGGATAATCATCCGAAGCAACAGTATTAAATTTAGCCCAATAAATATATGGAACCATTGCATAATCCCATCCATCATTTTTACATTCTTGACTCATAGACCCAAATGATCCACCAAAATTTGTGGATGTCGAAACACTAATTGTATGACTTGAACTTCCACCAACAGTAGCAGAAACAGTAACACCAGTACCAAAAGCATCAACTGTCGCACCTAAAGTTAAAGAAGCTGACCTTGTACTAGCGGTACTATTCCCAGACGTGACTGTATGCTCCCAAGTTGTAGTACCAGTTAAATTTGGATAATAATCATTTGATGGATCATCTAGTATAACACTATCAATTACATGATGACCATTTAATGAAGCACCGTTGTGCTCATTATATGAATCAACTGAACCTACTACATGTGAACCAACTGCGAAATCTAAATCATTTTCATCATTATATTCATTATAGTCTTCTAAGTTCCAAAGCTGAGTATCTCCGTCATATGGCAAATGGAGAATAAATTCTTTTCCATTATTTGCACCACCTTCTATTTCATATTTATATTCGTAATATTCTGTACGAGCAACAACTACTCCATGATCCTCAATATTATCAACATCACTATCTAGATTATAAGTTGTACCATAAGTAACTTCCGAAAATTCTGACTCTGATTCTTCCATTCCAATTTCAATAGCAGCCATAACTGTAGCCTCAGCTCCCATAAATGATGCACCAGTCGAAACTTCTGCTCTTGCTGAAAGACTAACTGAAAATTCATCTTCAGCTCCTGAAGAAGTAGAAGTTCCATATTCAGCATCAACACTGCCCTTACTTGGTCCCCAAGCTTTTGTTGGAAGTGATAAAGTTGGAATAGATGGCAAATGACCTCCAACAAGCGCCCATCTTTCAAAAGGAGGAACTACCAAAACAGCAACTCCTTTCCAGCTTGATTTAGAAGCACTTTTTTCATCTTGATACACCAAATAGCACGTATCAGCAGATAAAGCGTCTAAATTTGAACCTAAGTCCAAATCTATTCCAGTACCAGTATCAAGTCCTGCAGAAAAACTGTAATCTCCAGTATCTAATGCTACGTCAGGTATAGAAACTGTTGTATCAGTTCCTTCACAATCTATTTCCAATCTGGTAAAAGGAGCATCTGGAACATTTACGTCACTCATTGCATCCGACAAAGTCCCTATAGACTCCTCCAGTTCAATACTGGCACTATCGTAATCCAGCATAGAAGTCATAAGACTTCCATTTTTACTTACCATTAAATACCCTAAAATACTCACTGATGCTACCAGCACCGCAAGTAAAACGGATATCGTGGTTTTTGTTTTTTCCATTTTTGTTTTTGTTAAAAGAATATATAAAGTTTTTCTATATACTATATTATACGACAAAACACCAAAAACGTCAACTGCGTGACGTTAAGAGGAACATTCATTGGTGGAGCTGAGGAGAGTCGAACTCCTTACCTCCTCGGTGCAAACGAGGCGCTCTAGCCAAGTGAGCTACAGCCCCACAAAAATGGAACAATAATATTCCCTTAACATTCAAAGCGTAATAGAGAAGAGCTGATGAGTGTACTCTGTCAATGAAGACAAAGCTCGACCATAAGAATTATGCATTCTTATGAGTGGTTAACCAACTCATAAGCGTGCAACTCTTTAAAGCTCCCTAGAAAGGAGATGATCCATCCGCAGGTTCTCCTACGGATACCTTGTTACGACTTCACTCCAGTCAGTGATTTCACCTTAGGACCCCGCTAAAAGCTAAGGGTACTTCGGGCGCCTCCACCTTCCGTAGTGTGACGGGCGGTGAGTACAAGACCCAGGAACGTATTCAACGCGCCATTGCTGATCCGCGTTTACTAGCGATTCCAACTTCATGAGGGCGAGTTGCAGCCCTCAATTCGAACTTAGATCGGTTTTGTGGATTGGCTCCACTTTGCAGTATTGCTACCCATTGTACCGACCATTGTAGCACCTGTGCAGCCCTGGACATAAGGGCCATGCTGATTTGACGTCATCCATACCTTCCTCCGGTTTGGAACCGGCAGTCTCCTGTGAAAAATGCAACACAGGACATGGGTTGCGCTCGTTTACGGACTTAACCGAACACCTCAAGGCACGAGCTGACGACAACCATGCAGCACCTGTCACCGAGTTCCTTGCGGCACTTCCGAATTTCTTCAGAATTCTCGGGATGTCAAGCCCTGGTAAGGTTCCCCGTTTATCATCGAATTAAACCACATGCTCCACCGCTTGTGTGGGTCCCCGTCTATTCCTTTGAGTTTTAATCTTGCGACCGTACTCCCCAGGCGGGATACTTAA
>JAOZTS010000047.1 GCA_029939035.1 Candidatus Altimarinota bacterium
CGGGGGAGGTTGGCAATGAGTGGTTTGGATTTGCGGTGGATGCAGACGATATAAATGGGGATCAAATATATGACGTAGCGATTACTTCGTTTCCATATAAAGGAGATCGGACGGGTTCAAAAGTTACTGTCTATTATGGTGGGGAAATGTTTGATAGTGCAGCTGATTTGATAATTGATGATCCTGCGAATTATTCGATGATTGGGGCTCGTGTGTTGTTGGAGGATATTGATGATGACGGGAATTCTGAGATTATTATTGGGGCACCTGGTATTGGTGGATACGAGAATGATGACGCAGGGGACGTGTACATTTTGCATAGTTCTGATATCTACAATCGCTCTAGGTATAGCGTAAAAGAGCAGCATGTGACTTCTATTATTAATGGTCAGAATGCGGATGATTGGTTTGGATATAGCGTGAATGTTTTGGATATTAATGGAGATGGATTTGAGGATTTGGCAGTTGGATCGCGTTATGCTGACGGAGTGAAGTCTGTTAATGATGGAAATGTTGTTGTGCTTTTGGGAGATGGAAATCCTTTTGGTAATGAGAAGCAAACTTTTGATTCTGAGGATGAATTTGTAACGAGAGGGGAGTTCATTAGCATAATTGTTGATAGGTTTAATTTGAAGAAAGAAAAGAATGAATATATCGATAGCTGTTATGATCACATAGATTTTTGTTTGTTCAATTTTGTAGCGATGTCTTCTTATACAATTCAACTTGATCCGGAAGTTGTCCTTTATCCGGACATTCCTTTGGATCATGAATATTATGAAGAGGTAACAATTGGGACAATGCTTGGACTTATAAATGGGTATTTGAATGATGATACTAGTCCGTTCCGTCCTGACAATCCTATTTCTAGGATTCAGGCGTTAAAGATCGTTTTGGGGGCTGCTGAAGCTGTGCCACCGAAGTATAGATTTGAGTTAGTAGACATTTTGGGGTCGATTGATCAACTGCGTAGTCAAGAGTCGCATTTCACCGATGTGGATGCCAATATCTCGCATATGTGGTGGTACCCTAGATACGCGAATTTTGCGGTTGAAAATCAAATTGTCGACAGTGGTGAATTGTTCCGACCAGATGAAACGATTACAAAATCAGAACTTGATGATATCATTGAGCGGACATTAATTTACAAAAATTCTACAAATGAAGAAGTTGAGTCATCAGGAGATCCAGAAAATGAAACCCGGGGTGGATAAGGTGAAATCTGAAAAGAGAAATCCAATTTTTGCTCTGCTCGACAACATCAGAAGCCTATATAACGTAGGAGCTATTTTCCGGACATCTGACGCAATTATGCTTGAAAAGGTGTTCCTATGTGGGATTACCGGATTTCCGCCTCGTAAGGAAATCTCGAAGACAGCTTTGGGGGCCGAGGAAATTGTGCCTTTTGAGTATCGGGAAAATGCTGTAGAGGCGATCCTGGAGCTGAAAAAGCAGGGTGTGAAGATTGTGGCCGTGGAATTGGCGGAAGGAAGTGTGTCATATATTGATGCAGAATATGATTTCCCGGTGTGTTTTGTTTTTGGGCATGAAGTTGAAGGAATTAGTGATGAGGTAATGGAGGTTGTGGACATGGCGATTGATTTGCCAATGTTGGGGAGGGCAAATTCGCTAAATGTGGCGACATGTTATGGCATTATCATGTATGATGCTTTGCAGAAATTAACTAATAAAAATGTTTAGTTTTTTTAGAATTACAATCTTTGGAGTTATCTTTATTGCCGCTGTTTTGGCGTGGGGATTTGCATTTGGATTTGCTTCTAATCAACCTGGAAGTTTTTTTAATAACGAACACAATGCAGTTTGGATTGGACATGAGTGGGTGGGGGAACAGAAATCTGATGTGGATATTCAGGAGCTCGTTACGACATTGAAAGATCATCAAATTGATACGGTTTTTGTGCATGTTGGTCCGATAAATTCGAGTGGCAGTGTTGATCCGGAGATTTATAAATACTCTTTGGACTTTGTGGAGACGGCAAAATCTTTCGGAGAGGACATAGAGTATCAGGCTTGGCTAGGCCAAATCCGGAGGAAGCTTGATTTGTCTGATGAGGAAGTACGACATAATATTTCTAATTTGAGTATTATTTTGGCTGACATTATTGGGTTTGATGGAATTCATTTTGATATTGAGCCGGTTTGGGATGGAGATAAAGATTTTATAACATTGCTTTCTGAAGTTCGAGAAACTTTGAGTGAAGAGAAAAAGATTTCTGTGGCTTTGGCGGAATTAGTACCTGGTTCTATACTTTGGCTTTCAGAGCATGTTTATACATTTGAGAATTATAATTCTGAAGTGAATTATTCAAATGTAGCGAAGTATGCCGATCAGGTTGTGGCGATGGTTTATGATATTGGATTTGAGAGCGAATGGTTCTATCGTTGGATTGTAGCTGAACAGACTATCCGGATAACTGCTTTGCTTGATGGTACAGAGGTTTTTATCGCGATTCCTTCGTATGATGAAAAGAAGGAAGGATTTCATCCTGAGGCGGAAAATGTTGAGAATGGATTGCTTGGAATTACGAAAGGCCTTAATAATTTCCGAAGTAATGAAGATAATTTCGCAGGTGTTGCAATCTATTCCTATTGGGAATTGGACGAAGAGGAATGGCAAGTGTATGATGATTTATGGCTTAAGTAATTACTATGTTGAAATTAAATGTTATCAATGAGACGAAGGCAAAGGTTTCAAAAAAAATATTCGAGGATATTTTCAAAAAGTTTAATAAAGTTTTGAAAACAAAAATCGACAAGAAACTCGGGGAAAGAACCGGATTTGTGGATTTGGTGATAAATAGTGATAAATCGATGCACTCTATAAACCTGGAATATCGTGGCAAGGACGAGCCTACTGACGTTATTTCTTTTGCTTATCTTGAGGTGACAGACTTCAAAAAAGAAACGGGAGATGTCCTTGCTGGGGATATTGGTATCTCTGTGGAAACGGCAAAAAAACAGGCAAAGGAACATAAACATACTCTGAAAAAAGAGTTCGAAGTTCTATTCACTCATGGCCTTTTGCATTTGATCGGATTTGACCACAAGACAAATAAACAGGAAGCGGAAATGGAAAAGTGGGCAAAAAAAGTTCTCTAAGCAAAATCTTCCAAATCAACTACTTGCCAGGTTTCTGAAAGTTCTGATTTCTGCTTCATTGTGATTTTTACTCGTGGCATGTCCAATTTGTCTGCACTTTTTTGGTGTCCTGATCCTGAGAGGGCGTGTGTTTCCACGTTTCTAGTAAGCTGAATATCTAGCTTGTTTAGGTTGCATTCTACGACTCTCTGGGTACCAATTTCGAGTTCTTGTGATCCAATTGATATATATAATGGGGATAGTTCATCACTTAATATTTCCCCACCTGAAGCTTCTATTCTATCAATTATAGCCTCAAAAGCTTCATCTTTTGCAGCAGCTTTTGTTTCCGGGATTTCCGGCATTGGTTTTTTTTCTCCTCCGACTCCCATGGTGTTGTGGTTAATGTGTGGACAGTTTAGCAATTTATTTACTGTGTTACAATGCTGAGCGATGGGAAAGAGTAAAGTTTACAATTCGGAGGAAGGTTATGATCTGTATGCGTCCATGTATGATGAAAATTTTATGTATCTGAATAGTTTTGAGAAGGGGTCTTTGGATAAGGTGCTTGGGAATCTGAAGGGTAAGAGGGTGCTAGATATTGGCTGTGGGACTGGGCGAGTTATTGGGATGCTTCGAGAAAAAGGAGCTGAGATTGTGGCATTGGATATTTCTGAGGAAATGATAATTGCTGCTGGCCGGAAGTTTCCGGATGTTGAGTGCGTGGTAGGGGATAGCGATAATTTGCCGTTTGCGGATGAGAGCTTTGATTTGGTTTTGGGGTTGTTTTGGATTGTGCATTTGGGAGATTTGAAAGCGAGCTTTGATGAAGTTTATCGGGTTTTGAAAAAAGGTGGTCGATTTATTCTTTCAAATATTAATCAGAAAAAAGCTCCAAAATTGACGACTAAAAGTGGTAAAAACATTGTGATTGAGTCTTATTACCATATGCCTGCGAAGGTGGCTGAGGCTTTGGAATATGCCTATTTTGATGTGGTGAGGGATGAATATATTTACGAGAAAGATGTTTGGGTGAATCAGATATTGGAGGGGAGGAAGTAATTGACTTCTAGCCCTATTTCCCATACCATTTTTGGGCATTATTTTAACCCAAAAAAAATGAAGAAATTACTAATTCCATTTATGGTTGTGGCGATGGTCCTGAGCGGATGTTCGCTGCTTGATAAAGAGCAAACTGCAAAGGATCTCGTGAGCGAGGCTTTCAAGAATCTGGAAGGAATGGACTATTACGATTATGAATTTGACTTCGGCGGAGAGGTAATTGCTGAAGGTGAAACTGTGGATTTTGATATTAGTTATAATGGAAAACAAGATAATACTGACAAAACAAAGCCAAAATTTACTATGGAAATAGATATCGGATTTTCTGTAGAAGAATTTGGAGATCAATCTGTTAAAGGTGAAATTAGATCTGACGGAGAGTTTTTGTATTTTATTCTTAGTGAGGTTTCTGATTTCAATGGAGAGCTTCCATCTGAAATGATAGATCCATTTAAGGAACAGTGGTATAGCTTGAGTTTGACTGATGACCTTCTTGGAGGTGTTTCTCCATTCTCAACTTACTCTATGACAGAGGATGATGAGAACATGACTGATGAGCAAAGGGAATTGATGGAACTTTATGAAGACACAGAGTTCTTGAAAGATGTTGAATTTGTAAAGACTGAAGATGGATACGATGTTTATACAGGAGCTTTGGATAAAGATGCTTCAAAGAAATTCATCAATAAAGCGGTGGAGATGCAAGGACAATCTCTCACTGGTGATGAGGAAGAAGAGTTTTATAAATTTATGGAAAGTGTTGATGTAGATATGTTGATGTATGTGGATAAGGCTGAGAATGCTTTGACCAAGGTTACTGGAACTGTGACAATGATCGGAATGGAGGGAGTTGATGCGGATTTAGAGTTCTCAATGGAATTTATGAATCTTCATGAACCTGTAGTGGTCGAGGTTCCAACTGATGTTGAGGAATTTGATCCAATGATGATACTTGGAGCGATGATGGGAATGGATCCTGCGATGATGGAGGCAGCTATGACAGATGATTTCCCAATGGATGACGGTTCAGACCCATTCATAATGGACTCTTCTGGATATGAAGATGCTGGCATGGAAGATTATGCCATGGGTGATTATGATCTGGACGAATTCAACAAAGAAATGGAAAAAGCTGTGAAAGAAATGGAAGAAGGTATGGCTGAACTTGGATACTAGTGTGGGGATGGATGTATTCATTCTCCTATATTTCAAAAATTCAAAAATTTTGAGATTTTGAAATTTTATTTCTTCAACAATTTGATTACTGGGTAGGCTATGACTCCTCCAGCTAATGCTGTGATGAGTTGTGGCCAGCTCATTAGTAGTGCCACGTTTTGAGCTACTTGTGTTTCGGTAATAAAGTTGATGACAACGAAGCTGGTTCCAAATAGGAATAGGAATTTTAGTGAGCTAGCGAGTGCTATTTTTAGCCAATAGTTTTTGCGCCCTAGTGACGTTGCTGTAATGATCAAGATCGCGTTCCCGAACATGATGAATGGGATCATTGGGGCAAGTGGTGCTGGAAGAAGGCCTGTGGATAGGGCTATAAGGCTTGGAAAAAGGCCTACCAAAATTGCGGTTTGTGGGCCGAGGTATGCGGCTGCTATGAAGAGTGTTGCGTTTACTAGAGGCCCAGTTATTGGTTGATAGTGTAGTACTGGGGCGAATGTTGCGATACCGATCAGAAGTGCAAAGGCCGATGCCGTGATGATTTCTTTTTTGCTAATTGTTAGCGTAGACGTTTTAAGCATGTTTTTTTCTTAGGTGAAAATGATGAGTGAAATATATGATGAATGATTTTGTCGTTTGTGAAGTATTCTTCGTATGATTTTATGAGGATTGGGTTTTTGTGGGCGGCCCGTACTTTTGTTTTCGTGTCGATTTTGTAGAGGGCCTGGGCGCGTTTTTTTCTAATCTCATCGTTGACTGGGATTGGCTGGCCGCCCCCTCCTATGCAGCCGCCGAAGCAGGTCATTACCTCTATGTAGTCGTATTTGTGTGGATCTTCTTTTAGTTCTTCAAGTATTTTTTCTGCATTTGCTATTCCGTTTACTACTGCAATATTTACTTTGCGTTTGCCTATTTTTGTAGTTGCAGCTTTGAATCCTTGCATTCCACGGACTTCTTTGAATTCTACTTTTTTTAGATCTTTTCCTGTCATCATTTCGTGTGCTGAGCGGAGAGCGGATTCCATTACTCCACCTGAAGCTCCATAGATTACTCCTGCTCCTGTTGGTTCGCCGATTGGATTGTCTGCTGGGATTGGTTTTACTTTTTTCAGGTCAATTCCTTTTATTTTGAATAAATATGCGAGTTCGCGGGTAGTCATGACGTAGTCGACAGGTCTTAGGCCGTCGATTTCGAATTCTTTTCTTGTGATTTCGTATTTTTTTGAGGTGCAGGGCATGATCGACACGACATATATGTTCTTGGGATCTATACCTTCCTTCTCAGCCCAGTATGTTTTGATTACCCCACCGGACATCATATGAGGTGATCTCGCTGTTGTGAGGTGAGGTATGAGCTCAGGATGACGAAATTCGACGTACTTTACCCATGATGGACAACATGATGTGAACATTGGGAGGACACCTCCATTTTCTATACGAGATTTGAGTTCTTTTGCCTCTTCTGTTGTTGTGTAATCTGCGCCGACGCAAACGTCAAAAACTTTGTCTACTCCGAGCTCTTTTATTCCGGCAACTATTTGGTCTGTGACTACTGATCCGTGTGGCATGTCGAACTCTTCGCCGATCGAGCTTCTGATTGAGGGTGCTATTTGGAAAACTACTGTTTTGTCTGGATGGTTTAATGGCTTTTCAACATCTTCGAACTCGCCTACTGCTTCTATTGCTCCGACTGGACAGTGTGTAATGCATTGTCCACATAGGATGCAATCTATGTCAGGGTTTTCTGATGGGCATATTTCGTGGAAGTCTCCATTTTCTTTTATTTCTAGGAATCCTACGTTTTCTTTATTACAAACATCTACACAGTTGCGGCAGTCTATGCATTTTCGTGAATCGAAAACTATTGATGGGCCGAATTGGTAGACAGGACGATCCTTTTTTCTGTCTTTGTACTTCTGGCATTTGGCTCCGTATCTTTTTGCGAATTCTAAGAGTTTGCAGTTTGGGAAGTGGACACAATCTGGACATTCTTCGCAGTGTTGGGCAAAAAGCAGTTCGAGGTTTGTGGCTCTAGCAAGCTTTATTTTCGGGGACTCAGTTTTAATGTCCATTCCTTGTCTAGCCTTTGTCGAACAAGCTGTGTGGAGGCCGTTTTGACCTTTGATTTCTATTAAGCATAGTCGACAATTGGCTTTTACTGGAAGGTCTGGGTGGTAGCAGAGAGCAGGAATGTCGATGCCGTTTTTTGTGGCAATTTCTAATACTGAATCACCTTCGTTGGCAGTGATCGCCTTGCCGTTTATTTTAACTTTAATTTTTCGCATAAGGTTTTGAATGGTAAATAAGCCCACGATCCTAGTGGACAAAATGATGTTTCTTTCATTACAAAAAATAATTCGTCTAATCTTTTCTTATCTAATTTCTTTGTCTTTAGCATTTCTTGGATTCGATAAAGTCCTTCTCTACATGGCACGCATTTGTCACAATTTCCTTCCATGAAAAATTTCACCCACTTCCTCATCAGCTTGAACGGGTCTGTTTTCTTTTTGTCGTAAACTATTATTGCTCCGGCTCCTCCTACTTTTTGATTGAATTCTTTTTGGACTAATATTTCTCCGATTGCGCCACCGCCTGTTTGGACGAAGAAGGATTGTTTTGGGTAATTGTCGGTTTCTTTGAGAATTTTTTCTACTGAATGAGATTCTGGTAATTCGTAAACTCCTTTGTGTTCAATGTCTCCGCTGATTGTATAGAAGCGCATTTTTTTGTATTCCCCCTTTGCAATTTGGGCCACGTGATAGAAAGTTTCGACGTTGTTTACGAGCGTAGGACAGCCAAAAAGACCAGATA
>JAOZTS010000048.1 GCA_029939035.1 Candidatus Altimarinota bacterium
CGGAAAAAAGGACTTTAACGCAATAAAAGCACTTCCTAGTAAAGACAAAGAAGCTGTTCTAAGCGCTGCTCCACATATGAACTTAGCCGACCACATGCACCAGTGCTTTTGGCTTGGCAACGAAAAACACAAAACCATTTACGTTAATCCAGTTTATAGAGAAGTTAGTGGGTACTCTTTAGAAGAATGCCTTGGAAAACCATCGGACTTTTGTTTTGACGAAGAAAGTAAAAAAGCTGTCGCGAAACATCATAAATTAAGAGACAAGGGACATTCATCCCAATATGAGGCTGATATAGTAAGAAAAAATAAAGAAGTTATTACAGTTCTGGTTAGCGGCGCACCAACCAAAGAAGGCGGAACAATGGGAATCTTCACAAACATGAAATTAATGGACAAATTGAGCCGTAACGAACAAACATTGTTAAGTATTGTAGGATATAAAGATCTTCAAATTATTAAATCCCAGTTAAAACACGAAGAGCAAGACATGCTTATTAAATATAGACACGCAATAACGCTGGCAAACACTATGGACCATGGATTCTGGATTGGGAATAAAAGCCACAAAACAATATTTGCCAACGCAATTTATCAAAAAACAACCGGATATTCCCTAAAAGAATGCATAGGAAAGGCTTCGGATTTTTGTTTCGACGAAGAAAGTAAAAAGGCCATCTCCAAACACCACAAACTTCGAAAAGCAGGTATTGCATCAAGATATGAAGCTACTTACGAGACCAAAAGCCACAAAAAAGTTCCAATTTTGGTAATTGGAACCCCAACCGAAAACGGAGGAAGCTATGGAATGCACATAAACCTTACTAAGGTAAAAAAGCTACACGAACAAAAGAAAATATCGGATCAAATAATCAGAAGCTCTACAGAAGCCATAGTGATTCTTGGGAAAAATCACAGAATTAGATTATGGAACACCGGTGCCGAAAAAACATTCGGATACAAAGAACAAGAAGTTTTTGGAAAAAGACTCTCAAGTCTCGTCGTCCCAAAAGAACTGTGCGAAGAAAATAAAAAAGTCATTTCAGAGTTAGAAAAGAAGAAGTTTGTTAGAAACTTCGAGACAAAACGTATACACAAAAATGGAGAAAAAATAGACGTTTCCCTTTCTATGACAAAAGTTACCGGATCCAGAGGTAGCTCAAAAGGTTACCTGGTCATCTATCAGGATATTACACAAAGGAAAAGAGTAAACACCGAACTTCAAAAAAGGTTCGAAGCCATCCAAGACGCATACAAAGAGCTCGGAATCCAAAAACGACAAACAGATTACATGAACGAAATCACTGACATCGCAATTTCAACAGAAGGCATAGAAAAAGTTGGCAAACTAATAGTCAGCGCAACCTGCATGTTAACAAAATGTGACGGATCAATTCTGAGACTTCTCGGCCCAAAAAAGAAAACACTCAGGCTCCTCACATGCCTCGGGGTAAGCCACAAATGGCTAGACAAAAGCAAAACCACCATCGAAAACAGCCTCGCCGAAGACGCCTTCAAAACCCATAGACCTATAATTATCCAAGACATCGATTCCTCCACAAAACACCAAGGAATCAAATTGGTTAAAGCTCACAAATTCAAAGCTCTCATACTCATCCCACTTATGATGGAAGGAAAACCACTCGGGACACTCAGCATGTACGCTACTGATCCGGGAAAATTCCGCCTTATCGAAACAGAGTTTCTAGAAAACTTCGGTAAACAATGCTCCCTTGCGCTTTATATCAAAAAAAAGTAAGATAATTCGCGATGTTAAAAAGATTCTTACCACATAAAGACGTCAGTCTTTACAAAAAAATAGCATTCTGGGTTTTCACCGCACTTGTTGGTCTATTTCTACTCGGAGCTATAACTATTGGAGGGATGATTGCAATCCTCTCTATTGGGCTTCCAGATGTAGTAGATTTGGAAAATCTGACCGTTGCACAATCAACCGAAATCTTCGATAGAGAAGGTAACCTTTTATATACAATTCATGGAGAAGAAAACAGAGAACGAGTGGATTATGACGAAATTTCACCGTATTTAACACAAGCAACAGTCGCAATAGAGGACGACATGTTCTGGAAACACGGAGGTTTTGACGTTTTCGCGATTACAAAGGCAGCAATGTACGAAATCTTCGGCATTGGATCTCCTCGTGGAGGATCGACAATCACACAACAATACGTAAAAAACACCTTCCTCTCATCGGAAAGAACATATACAAGAAAGGCAAAAGAACTCATTCTCTCCATTCGCCTTGAAAGAGTTTACGATAAGGAAGAAATCCTAGAACTGTATTTGAATAGAATTCCATACGGGAATAACGCTTATGGATGCCAAATTGCAGCTGAGATTTATTTTGATAAAGACGCAAAAGACCTTACTTTAGCCGAAAGCTCAATCCTTGCCGCACTTCCACAAGCACCAAGTCGATACAATCCTTATGGTAACAACAGACTCTCGCACCTATTAAAAGAATTCTCCGAAGAAGAACTCGCATACAGAAACATCACAGGCGAAATAGATCTAGAAGAAGATGAATATGTAAGAGGATTAATCGGACAACACGTCGACCTCGGAAACGGTGAAACTATCTACATCCAAGGACGATCAGATTTAGTTCTTAAACGAATGTACGACCTTGGAAACATCACAGCAGAAGAAAGACAAGAAGCCTTAAACGATCTACAAAATCTCGTATTTAACAATTACCAAGAATCAATTACCCATCCACATTTCGTCCTATATATTAAACAAATTTTAGAAGACAAATATGGAAAAGACGTGGTAGAACAAGGAGGATTAAAAGTCTACACAACAATTGATCCAGACATCCAAGAAACAGCAGAAGAAGTTGCCACAACATACGGAGATTCAAACGAAGAACGATTTGACGCAAACAATCTCGCAATTCTCACAATCAACGCAAAAACTGGAGAAATCCTAGCAATGGTAGGATCTCGAGACTACTTCAACGAAGAAATTGACGGAAACGTAAACGTAGTTGTAAGGCCAAGACAACCAGGTTCATCCTTCAAACCAATAGTTTATGCACAAGCTTTCTACAATGGGTACGCACCTGGAAACATAATTTATGACATCCCAACAAAACTCGGAAGCAACAGACCGCAAAACTACGACGGCTCTTGGCAAGGACAAATCTCTGTCAGAAAAGCCCTTGGGCAATCCAGAAATATCCCTGCAATTAAGGCATATTTCCTCGCTGGCGAACAAGACGAGATCATCGATCTAGCCGAAAAAATGGGAATAACAACGCTGAACAAATCACATAGTTATGGATATCCACTCGCACTGGGAGCAGGAGAAGTTCCTTTAATGCAAATGGTCACAGCCTACGGAACATTCGCAAACAACGGTAAAAAACCAGAATTAACAGGGATCCTAAAAGTTGAAAACGCAAACGGAGACGTCCTCGAAGAACACATCCAAAAAGAATTCGATGAAGTTTTGGATCCACAAATTGCCTACCTCATAAATGACATTCTTTCAGATCAAGAAGTAGGTGTCGGACCAAATCTTTATGTAGCCGGAAAACCTAACGCTGCAAAAACAGGTACTTCAACAAAAGAAAACAAGATGGAGTCGGGAGGAACAGCTGTAAAGCCATCAGACGCCTGGACAATAGGATATACACCTACAATCGTTACAGGAGTTTGGGTAGGTAATACAGACGGAGCAGGTCTTGGATATAGCGCAAATGGTTATGACGCCGCATCCCCTATCTTCAACGCAGTTATGACAGAAGCCTTAAAAGACATTCCAGCAGAACCATTCCCAGAACCAGAAGGAATCAAACACGTGCAAGTTTCAAAAGCTTCAGGAAAATTACCAGGACCAACAACTCCTGCAACAATGATTACAACAGAAATTTTCCCAAGCTTCTCAGTTCCAACTGAAACCGAAAACTTATTCTTTACAGTAAAATTAGATAAAGTTTCAGGACTTCTCGCTACAGAATACACACCGGAAGAAGCAATCGAAGAAGTAACATTCCAAAATTACGAACCAATTGCAGACATGCTAAATTGGGCAAATGAAATCAAAGCTTATTACGAAAACTACGATACTTCCGGAACACTAAATGGCGTAAGAATAGGCGTTCCCCCAACAACATACGACAACGTACACACAGCAAACTCCGCTGCATCTTCGCCTTCTATCAGCATCTCAAACCCTACTTCGCAAAGCGTCCTCCAAACAGGAAATTTCCTGGTCGAAGTAAGCGTAAACGCCGCAAACGGAGTAGATAGAGTAGAATTCTACCTCGACGATCAAAAAGAATTCTTCACAACAACAGCTCCATACAATGGCTATTTAAATATTTCAAAATTCCTCAAAGAAAATTCAAAACACTTAATAGTCGCAAAAGTCATCGACAGCCTCGGCTACAGCTCACAATCAGCAATCGAAATCAAAATCGGCGACGGCTCATCAAGCGACGACAAAAAAGATGACAAGAAAGACAAAGACGATAAAGACGACGAAGAAGAAACTCCTTCAGTCATCGTTGACCCGGAACCAGAATCAGAAGAAGAGGAATCAGAACCTTCTGTTGTAGTAGATCCATAAAGTAGATTAGTTGCATCCGAGGGCTAGCCAGGAAGGGCTTTTCGTGGTATAATAACTTGATGATTTACACAAAAGAAAAAATAGAAGAACTCCGTCATAGATGGACTACGCCAAAAGGTAAGAAGTTGATAAAAATTATCAAAAATTCAAGGTGCTACCTAAGTCCAGTCTTGTTCAGGGAAAAAGTAAAAAACTTCCCTGGAATTAACGACACAGAGCTCGAAGACGAAATAGATTTGAGAGGAATCAACCTTTCTGGTTTCGACTTCCGAGTACCCATTCAAGAAGACGATGGGGGTTTCACAGAAAACATCGCAATCCTTTCAAATATTCATTTCGAAGGCGCAATTCTCAAACACTGCACATTCCAAGATGGAAAAATACACAACTGTTTTTTTGAACATACCGACCTAACACATGCAGATTTCAAAAATGCCTCACTAAACGTATGCGGATTCCAACAAGCAAACTGTACAGGTATGGATTTAAACGGAGCAAAACTTATAGACTGTAGTTTCGTAGAAGCAATTATCAAAGACATCACAAGTTCAACAACTCTAGTTGATCAAAAAAGCACATTTGGTAAAGAACTAAAATCCGAAAAAGAAGAAAACTACCATTTCGCTTCAATCGAATACAAACAAATAAAAGAGATGTACAAAAATTCATCCCTTCACACCCTAGCAGACCACTACCACTACAAAGAAATGAGTTCAAAAAGAAAAACAATGAGTCTAAAAAGCCCAGTCAGGTGGACCAACTTTATATTTGGAGATTTGTTATGCAAATATGGAACTTCATTTATCAGAGTCATTATGGCGTCCTTCCTTATCATGATAGTTTGCGCCTTACTTTACACATTCAATGCGAGCCTTTTATTTCACAATGAACCATTAGAAATTCACTCGTTCTGGAACTCTTTTTACTTCTCAATCGTAACATTCACAACCCTCGGTTACGGAGACTACCACGCTGTTGGGGCAATGCGATTTCTCGCAGCATCAGAAAGTTTCATTGGAGCTTCACTAATGGCCCTTTTCACAGTTATCGTTGCGAGAAACATCATTAGGGATTAATATTTGGCGGCTATGAAAAAGAAAATCGCCAACTTATTAAAGGAGCTCGAATCAACACGAAAAACCTATTTCAACATTTCTCCCGAAACCGGAAAGTTTTTAAACCTATTAATCAAAGAACGAAAATATAAAACCATCTTAGAAATCGGAGCATCAAACGGATACTCAGGAATCTGGATAGCAGAAGCCCTCTCACACGCCGAAGGACATCTGCACACGATCGAATCAAACGAAAAAAAGAGATACCCCCTGGCAAAAGAAAACTTCGAGCTCTCCAGCCTTTCCAAATATATCACTCTCATTCTCGGTCATGCACCGGAAGACCTCCCAGAGGCTCCCAAAACACTCGACATGGCCTTCTTCGACGCAACAAAGCACGAACATTTAAGCTATTTCAAAATCATCGGCCCGCGAATAAAAAAAGGCGGAATGATCATCACAGACAATATGATTTCCCACAAAAAAGAATTGAAAACCTATCGAGATCATATAGAAAAAGACCACAACTGGGATAGTGAGCTCATCCACGTCGGAACCGGCCTTTTAATTAGCATCAAAAAATGATCGCACAGCACGGATAGCTTTTCCCCTGTGACTTACCAAATTCTTCTCATTCTCACTCAACGCCGCATACACCTTTTCACATCCTTCAGGTAAAAAACACGAACTCAAAGGAAGTCCGGCTATTATCGGTACCATCAATTTTTCAGTAATCAAACCACTGGTCTCTCCCTCAAAAAACTTCTCTTCACCATCATCAATCAAACACGCACTACACACGAACTTCGCTCCACGTTCTTCCTCCCCCTCCATTTTCTTCATAAAATACTCAATCCACTCATCGTCACTCGCAGCCTCTCCAGCACCCCATCTCCGCGTCTTCACACCCAACTCCCCTTCCAAAGCATCAACCAATATCCCTGAGTCCTCAGCCAAAGTCAGCATCCCAACCTTATCAGAAAAATACACAGCCTTTTTTCGAGCATTCTCTGCAAACGTCAGCCCGTCCTCAACAAAATCCCCATCCTCCACATCCATATCCCCTAAAAATAAAAGTTCGAACGGTAACCCCCTAAAGACTTCCGAAATTTCTCCAAATTTCCCAGGGTTTTTCGTAGCTATGAGCAGTTCTTTCATATTTTTTGATTTTCCAATCACTATTTTTTCTAGCAAATCTATATTCCAGGAACCAATCAGGAACGTCAACCTCAACAAACACATCTCCTGTTTCGCTATACACAACACTCATCCAACGAACTTCAAAATGATCACAAATCCTATTTGTAATGCCCTCATCAATCCCCCGACGAACACCGTCACTCATCTCGCCTTCATACACAACTTCAATCTCACAAGTGTTCACATATTCCCTCTCAACACCTTCGTCAAACTCTCCCCAAAGGCTAACACCAACCAAAATCAATATCCAAAGAAACAAAAGAATTGGAATCAAAACCAAAACACCCTTCCACCTATCTATAAAATCGTAAGCCTTTTCTCTTTGCTCAACCTTGTGTTGCTGTCGCTCTTTCTCCTCTGCCTCCTCCTCTCGCATTTCCTTCACAGCCTCAACAAAAATCTTCGCCGGATCATTTGACCCCTTTGGTTTCTCGCTTTCTTTAGCCATAAATGGCTCCTTGGTTTTCTTTTCCTTAACAACTTCTCCATTAATTGCAAAATTCTTTCTTTCAATTCTATTTGTAAAATCTGCTTTAAGGCTCAATTTTAAAACCTCAGAAACCTCTATCCCCTCAAGTTTTCGAACTTTTTCAAAAAGTCCGCTCAATTTTCCAAAATACACCTTTTTCTTCTCCTTATCTTCACCGAAAAGTAAAAAGTGTGCACGTTTCAAAACTCTATAAATCTTTGGCCCCAACTTCCCCTCCTCGATACTCAAAATCGTGATCAAGTCTCCATCCGCAACCTCTTCAAAAAACTTCAACCTCAAGATTTCTCTCTCTTCCAATGACAATTTCTTCATCATTCTGTCTATCTTTTCAACAACATCGTCGTCACCCTCTTTTCTTTTTCCAGAAACTGAAATCAAACCTTGCTGTCCAGGAAACGAAGATTTCGCTATATGATCCCAGACCCTAGGCTTCGCCAAACTATAAAGCCAAATTACATACCCCACATCTGTAGGAGTATTTTGAATCTGTCCAAGTGCATCCAAAAACGTCAATCGCACAATTTTCTCGACTTCTTGCCTATCCGCAACACGTCTAGCCACATATTTGAAAAGATCTCTAAAATTCGCCTCAAATAAAAGCAAAAACTGCTTCGTATCCCCCTTTTTCAGATTGTCTACGCACTGTCTTTCTACGTACAAATCCATAAATATTTGGCTTTAAAAAGGCTCTCTTTATCCCACAACCAGCATAATATGTCAATACCGTTGTTAT